>JAETTS010000144.1 GCA_021769025.1 Enterocloster bolteae | reverse complement strand
GATAGCATCCCGAAACTTCCCCCAGTCAAAGCCATTTAGATAAGAGACCAGCCCCTGCCCCGCCATCTTATAATCCTTCTTGGAAAGAGCCGAGTAAACCATATCCAGCTTGGGCGTATTGTAAGGTGATACCTCATAAGATAAATCCTTATGTTCCAGCCAGCAAAATACCCGCCTGGCCCCATCAAACAATTTCCCCTTTGACGCTGCCACAGCCTCCGCCACACAATGGAGAAACGTATCTTTGTCTGTCTCCCTGCTGCCCTTATACACATTGGAGATTCCAACCGCAATCTCCTCATCCGCCCACATACTGTCTGTCAACTGCTTCACCGCCTCCACGAGACCCTCCAGATCAAGCTTCCCCTTAAAAACACAGAACACCTGGCACAGAGGCATGCCATGTCCAATCACTCTGGCAGTCTCCCCCAGCCCTGCCAGCCATTTTTCCGCCATCCTCTGATTCTCACTGTTGCTGTGCTGCCCACTCTTTTCATGTACCGAAAAACAGGCAAATTCCTGTTCCTCCAGATAAGCACTCTGAAAATCATGGAGATCAAACACCTTCTCCCCCTTTTTCTTCTTCTCCAGCCGGGAGAGGAGCCGCTTAAGGGTCCGATCCAGCTCCTCCTCTTCCAAAGGCTTTAACAGATAATCAAACACCCCTGTGGCAATGGCTTTCCTGGCATACTCAAAATCATTGTACGCGCTGATAATGATAATCACGATATCCGGATACTCCTCCACCAGAAGAGAGGTTAAGTCAAAACCATCCAGAACTGGCATCCGGATATCCACAAACATCAGATCCGGCTTCAACACAGGCACCAGCTGATACGCCTCCTGTCCGTTGGCCGCCTCTCCAGCCACCTCCATGCCGTAAGCCTTCCAGTCAATCCGGTTCACAAAGCTTTTCCGGATATAAAACTCATCGTCCACAATCATGACCTGGTACATTCCGTCCCCTCCTTCCAGTAAGGAATCACCATTCGGATATCTGTTCCCTTCCCCATCTCACTCTGTATGTCAATGGAATACGCCTGCCCGAAATACAGCTTCATCCTCAGATGCACATTTAGCAGCCCTGTATTGTTGGAATTTTCCATCATTCTCAAATAATTTTCATCCTCCACATATAATTGCTCCCTAAGCTTTGCAAGCTTGACCGAGGAGATTCCACACCCGTTATCCCGAATCCGAATCTCAATCTCCTCCCCATGCCGGCTCACCCCCACATACACCACGCCGCCTTCTGATCGGTTGTCCATGCCGTGGCCGATGGCATTCTCCACCAGAGGCTGCAGGGAAAACTTGACAATCTTTCCGTCCAGGCACCCCGGATCAATCTGATACCGCGGCTCAAAGCTTCCTCCCATCCGGATAGCCAGCACCTTTGTATAATTCTGAATCTGTGTCAGTTCCTCCTTAAGGGTGCTGTTTCCTGCCATCTTGGTATTGTACCTTAACATGGCACTGATACATTTACAGATCTCTATGATCTCCTGATCCATCCCCTCCGAAGCCATCCCCATCAACGTCTCCATGCTGTTGTAGATAAAATGGGGATTGATCTGCTGCTGAAGCGCCTTGATCTGGGCCTCACTCAAAAGAGTCTGTTTGGCCTCAATCTTTCCCACCAACTCATGAATCTGCTTCGCCATCTCATTAAAATTCACAATCACCCGCTCAATTTCATCATCCGCATCCGAATTCACCTGAATCTCCAGATCCCCCTGCTTGATGGCATTCATGCCATCTGTCAAGCGGCTCATATTCCGGTTCAGAATCTCACTGCTTCGGTTCACCACTGTCAGGCAGATTCCCAATGTAAGGAACAAAACCGTGAGGAACAAAAACCCGATGGTAATCTCCCGCTGATACAGATCCGCCTTGGAGATGCCTACCGCCACAATCCACCCCGTCTCTTCTGAAACCCCGTAATAGAGAAACGTATCCCTTGCTGATATCTCCTGGGTCACTGCCGGCTTTGTCCCTTCCGTCGCCAGATATCTTGCCAGATTCAGTTCTTTCCCGGTACAGAACAATACCCCCCCATTTTCTGACAAGATTTCCACTCCTTCCACTCCCACATAATTTAACATCAACCGTTCCTGAAGCTTAGCCAGATCCATGTCAATCCGCAGATATCCTACCGGCCGATTGCCATATAGGTCATCGATGCGGTAGATCATAGAATGGACAAAGTCTCCACCATTAATCTGCTCTTCTGAGTGGATATTGGTTAAAAGAACCTTCCTCTGCCCGGAGATCTTTAGCTGCTCATACCAATGGCTGGCTTTAAAGTTGGCAATGGTCTCATAGTCATTCTTCGTATAAATAGAATACGCATTTCTGGGAGAATTTTCCTTGTAAAAAATAATCCGCAAGTCATCCCGGGAATGGTAATAGATCTGCTCAATGCTCTTTAGTACCTGCATATTGCTGCTGATATCCGTCTCCGCCTTCAGAACATTGTTCACTGACTCATTGTAAATGATGGCATCTGCAATCTGGTCGATCTGCCTGAAATACAGATCCACAATCTGAAGGTTGGCTGTCAGCATGTTTTTTCCCGCGTCCTTGGCATTCTCATAGATGGTCTGGTAAAAAAACATATAGGCAAATAAATAGGTTACCAGATTGGAAATCAGAATCAAAAGTGCCATATGCAGGCTAATCCTGCGCATAAAAGACTGCTTTTTCATTCGCTTCATGGAGAAACCACCCTTTCTTCCAGCTGTTCCCTGAAGTTTCTCAAAGCCGTCTCCAAAGGTATCTCTCTCATAAGATAAGACCATATATTGTCATGTAGCAAGTTCATGGATATGGTATAATCTGTAGTAGATGGAAAATGGGAAATCTCCTCATCCGGAAAGAAATAGTCTGTATGTTCCGGCATGTAAAGGCTGTCCTGGAAAATTTGCCGAACCTTTTCGGAATTCCAGGCAGGAAGAAAGCCTTTTGCTGCAATTCCCTTCGCCCCTTCTTCCCCGCATGCATACTCCAGAAACAATGCAGCCTCCTCCTTTTTCTTTGACTTCTCAGCCATCATCAGAACTGCCGGCGACCCGATGGCATAACGCTTCTCCTTGTCCCAGCAAGGAAGCCTGGCCACATCATAGACAAAATCCGGATACTCCTGTTCGATCCGCTCCCGCAGCATGGACAAGCACCACTCCCCGTTGTACATCATAGCCGCTTCCCCTCTCAGGAAACGCCGGATATAGTCTTTGCTTCCCACATCCGTCAGACGATTGTAAGGGATGGCCGCGCCTTTTTCATACGTCAGTTCATAATTCCACCTGGCAGATTCTGCAAAAAGCTTCAGATCCCGTTCCTCCATGGGGTTCTCTGCTCCCGCTGTTCTCACCGGAACCCTCCACCAGCTGCTTTCATAGTTCAGAGAGCCATACCACCCCTTCTCCATGTTGGTCAGACGCTCTGCCAATTCTCCATAATCCTCCCAGGTCCAATCTCCTTCCGGATACGGAATCCCCTGTTGGTCAAATATTTTCTTATTGTAGAATACAACCCAGGCGCTGTTGCGGTAGGGAAGCATATAGGTTCCCTCCTCACTGTCCAGATACTCCAGCAATGTCTGAAGTCCACTTACATCCATTCCCTCAAGAAATTCCTCCAAATCTGCAATCTGCCCCTTGTCCACCAGCTGGGCAGCAGCAGCAGGTGTAGAGATCGCAACCACATCTACAGCTCTGTCCCCGTTAAGGGCGATCTGAAGCCCCTGAGATACCTCGTTGTTGGGAAGGTAATGGACATTCACATCAATATCCGGATACTTCTCCATAAATCCCTTTGCCAGGGTACTGAACGTATCGATTTCATCATACCAGGTATATACCTCCAGAACCGTGCCATCATCCTTATCCACTCCTGATTCAATATAATCTTTCCCTCCCCTGCCAAGAAGCGCAAGCGTAATAACAAATGATATTCCAAACAGCACCCACAACACAACAATTCCTTTTTTCAGCTTCATGCCTGCAAAAATTCCTCTCTCAAAACAAGAACATTGGTATACTCAAGCAGTTTGGGGTTCTTCTCCTGATTCTGATACTCCTTGGGAGACACTCCCATATATTTACAAAAATTCTTGTAGAAAATGGAATAATCCTGATACCCCGTCTCCTCCGCCGCCCTCTGAGGCGAAGTTCCGCGGCATATCATCTCCGAAGCCGCCTGCATCCGTCTCTCCGTCAGATATCCATGGATGGTTTTTCCTGTCTGCTGCTTGAATTCCCTCATCAGGTGATATTTGCTAACATACAATTTTTCTGATAAGCCGTCAACGGATATCTTCTCCGAAAAATGAATATCCAGATACTCCAGCGTCTCCCTGATGTAGGAAGGCATCCGTTTTCTCTTAAAAGAAGCCACATTGATAATCTTCCCACTTCTCTCTCCGTCCAAAGCCACATCCCCTCTCTAACCGCGTTTATAAAAATATTGTATCCTTAGAGGGGTTTCATCCGTTAGAAAATTTTCGCAAAGAAATTAGTACTATTCCATAATTTTATATAAAAACATCATGGTTTCATCATCCACTTTGCTTATATACCGTTCCATCACACTTCTTTCGATGATGCTTCATGCTACAATCTTGCCGTAAAATTTTCATTCTATCATACAATTTTTCTTTAACAGAAAAAGACCAGGAACAGGGTTTACCTGAACCTGGCCTTACACGATACCCATACCATCAAATCACTCTCACCATCTCCTGTCCGGATTCAACGAAAATTCAGGAATACCTCCAGCAGAGTACCTGCCAGAATTGCAATAACCAGCAAAAGCCACATCCGAATCTTCGCCTTCTCCAGCCCATTCTCACAGCCTGCAGCCAGAATCACCCATCCAAGGCCATAGAAGATCCACTGGGGCATCACAGATTTCAAAAAATGAAACAGCCCCATCCATCCGCTTTGCAGTGTAAATGTGGAGATCAGAAGGCCGCTATTGAATCCAAACACCATCGCAATCCCGCCAAATGCCCATTTCGCCAGAGGCGTCATCCCCACCAGCCCACCGATTCCCATCTCCAGAAACCGCCTCCTTGCCGTATACCTCCAGAGCATCCCCTTTTCCTCCATCCCCATAGTATATTCCCATTGGTATACAGAATCAAAATAGCCAATCTGTTTCAGCAGTTCTCCGCTTAACAGATTGGCTGTGACACACCCTATTATGCTCCCTGCCGCAAAAAGCAGAAACAACACATCCGAAAACGCCCCTAAGCGAATCTTCCTCATCCGGAACCCCTGTACTTTTTTTACAGCTTATGTCAGGAAGAAAGAGTTTATTCGTATCAGGCAGTACATGTGTTACCATTCCACGAACGGCATTTAGAGCAGAAAACATTTTATCCCATCAATTACCGTTTTCCTCCACATTTCACCGCATAAGCCGTGATGGCAGCCACTGTCTTTCCGTCTGTCATCTTACCGTCATAGATCAGCCCTAGCAGGTCATCCAATTCCCATGCCTCCACCTCAATAACCTCATCCTCATCCAGATGCTGATGGGACGGAATCAGATTCCTGGCCACAAAGATATCGATGGCCTCATCGCAGAATGCAACCGTGGTATTGATACTGATCAGATATTCCAGATTTTCCGAGCGGTATCCGGTCTCCTCCTCCAGCTCCCGGTATGCACACTCAATTTTAGGCTCATCCGGCTCATCCAGCTTTCCTGCCGGAATCTCCAGTGTCTCCCGGTCCAGGGCATTGCGGTACTGGCGAACCATCAGGATCTTTCCGTCTTCCGTCACAGGAAGCACCGCTGCCGCGCCGTCATGATGAATAAAATCCCAGTGTGCCTCATGCCCATTGGCAATCACTGTATCTTCATAGATCTTAAGGATTGTTCCCTGATATTTTAATTGTCTGTCTAAACGTACAACACTGTCTGCCATCTTATTTTCCCTGCTTTCTGCTTTTCTACTACTTCTTCTGCCTCTGGCTTCTCATTTTGCTTTCTGCTTCCTATTCCGCCTTGGTTTTCTTATTCTGCTTTTGGTTTCTCATTCCCCATCCGGCTTCTTATTCCGCTTTCAGCTTTTCTTATTTTCTTATTCCATATACAGCCATCTCACTTCTTTGCCGCAACAGCTGCTATTGTACCCACGCCCCGGTAGAATCCACTCTCCGGCCGCTTCCATCAGGTGCCATCCCGTTTACCAGAAGATTACCAGTTTCCGGCATACAGTAATACGAGTTTCCTCTCCATTCAATCCAGCCTGTCACCATGTATCCTCTGGAATCAAAGAAATACCATTTTCCGTCAATCAATTGCCAGTCATTGGCTGTATAATTGCCGTTTCCGTTGTGATACCACCAGCCATTTCCATCCAGGATCCAGATCATCGAAGCAAAATCAAAGGTGGTTCCGGTTGCTTTCTGCACTTCCCCGGTTGTCTTGCCGTCCCGGTAAAGAATGAGTTCATAGTATCCCACATTATACGTTTCACTCCAGCTTCCTGCTGTCTGTGTACTCCAATATGCCCTGCTAAGTTCCCCCACCTGCCCTCTCAAGGAGGGCAGCTGTATTTTTAAGGTTACAGAACTGGTTCCTTTTCTTGTCCCACTTATGTAGGTTCCGCCATTTACTTTGATCGTAGATTTTACAAGGGAAAAATAATATCCGTCTTCCGCCTCCAAAGTCACTTCTAGCACTGGTGTATCACTGTTTCCCCAGTCATCGATCTCATTCATGATCTCGATATCACTTACGGAATATCGGTTGCTTTTGGTTGTAACCTCCACATCATTGGTGCTTACGTGTCCTCCCACCTTAAAATCATGGCTTACTGTGATGGACACCTCTGTAAGCTTCTTGGCAGCTAGGGCCTGCATGCTTAATCCTGTCACAAATACCAGGATAAGCGTCAACAGAACCGCTGTCTTCTTTGCCCTTTTCAATCTTAACCTCCTCTCGGATTTTGTTCCTTCTGTCATTCCGCTTCTGCTCTCATATAAGTATCCAGGGAATGGAACTGTTCTCCATAGCTTACCGCATCATCATACTGATTGGACTGCAGGATCAGATGAATGGTGTTGCGCACACATCTGTCCAGCTGCTTCTCATCCAGGGTTCCTTTCTCCAACGCTCTATAGATTTCTTCATGGTCTGCTTCTGCTCCTGGCATCACCATATCATTTCCGGCGTTCATGCAGCCAGATGCCGTACATTCTCCTGCCGTAGAATTGGTGGTGGTAGTCCAGTCTGTCATGATGGCACCGGCAAATCCCCACTCGTTTCTTGCCGCCTTCGTACAGATATCATGGCAGTTTGCCGCATGAACCCCGTTAATCATGTTATAAGAGGTCATGATAGACATAGGCTGAGCATTTTTTACTGCAATCTCAAAGCCTTTCAGATAGATCTCACGAAGTGTTCTCTCTGATATAATACTATCTGATCCCATGCGGTTGTCTTCTTGATTGTTGCAGGCAAAATGCTTGATGGTCGTTCCGCAGCCCGGCACCTTCTGAACGCCAAGGGTTATGGCAGCTGCCATCATGCCGGAGAGTAAGGGATCTTCCGAATAGTATTCAAAGTTGCGCCCGCAAAGTGGGTTTCTATGTATGTTCATGCCAGGTGCCAGCCACAAAGTGACCTCAAAAAGCTGCATCTCCCGGCCGATCATCTCTCCCATTTCCTTTATCAGTTCCACATTCCAGGTCTGTGCAAGAAGAGTCCCCACAGGAATCGCCGTACAATACTGATAGTAAGTGGTTCCTGTCTTCTCTTTCTTCGGAGCGAAAAAGCCGCCTTCCAACGCATCCAGGAAATCTCCTGGCACAATCGCCCCATCCTTTACCTGGTATTCACGACTCAAACGAAGCCCTGCGGGGCCATCTGCCAAGACAATGCTTGCCACATTCCAGGGAGCTGCTTCCGCCACAGGAACCGTCTCTGCCGCCGCACCAGGAACACTTTGGCCGGCAGAGCCAAGGGGATTCTGGCCCCTGCTGATATCCCCTGTTGCAAAGGCTACGCGCTGCTGCAATGTCAAGGAATCTACAAGTTTCTGTGCTTTTGTGAAATCTGCACCTACATCTTTCCCATAGTCAATGCATTCTGTCTTAATGTCAGCGGCTTTTACACTCACCTTCTGCAAACCCTCTGCAATCGCAAGCCAAGCTGCTTCCTTTGCCATCCTCTTATCCGGGTTCTGATGCTTCTCTTCCAGCCCTTCCTTTCTTTCACAGATATGCCTGCACTGTACCATCCGTGCATCTTCATCCAGCACAATAGAGCCGGCCAATTCTGCGCTGGCCAGGGAATCACCTACCCAGATGCCATAGGTTCCTTTTTCCAGAATCCATGCCGCTTGCGCCTCGTCATAAGAAGCCAGCTGATAAAGGGCAAAGGAAATTTTCATTTTCTGTCCTTCCCCTGCCTTCAATTCCTTTGTCTTTCCAAAACCTGCCAGACGGCGAAATTCCTTCTCCAGCTTCCCCTGGGGACAGGAAACATACACCTGCATGACTTCCTTACCTGCATAGCGGGAACCTGTGTTTTTCACTTCCACCTCGATTGAGACCGCAGGCCCACCTCCCGCTTTGGCCTGTTCCCTATCTGCTTCCAGTCCATTTACGGAAATTGCTCCTGCTTTCCACTGAAACTGCGTATAAGAACATCCATATCCAAAACAATAACGCACCGGAATATCATAGGTATCAAAGTAGCGATACCCTACGTAGATCCCTTCTTTATACTCCTCCTTGTATACATTGCCGCTCTTATGGCTGAAATAGGAGGCGTTGGGATAGTCGTTATAATCCAGGGCCCAGGTATCTGTCATCTTGCCAGACGGAGAGACCTTCCCGCTGACCACATCGGCAAATGCACTTCCGCCTTCCTGTCCTGCCTGCATGAACTGAAGAATCCCACGGATATTGGGAAGTTCCTCTGTAAATGCAAGATCAATAAGCCCTCCGGTATTGATAACCAGAATAACCGTTTTATAGGCCTGGCAAATTTGAGTGACCAGTGCTTTCTCCTCCTCTGTGACAAAGTAATCCCCCGGACGGTCATGACGATCTGCGTTCTCGCCTGCGATACGGCTTAAGACAAACATGGCGATATCCGCGCCATCCTGTTTTGCTGCTTCTACATCTATGGCATCTCCGCATGGGATCTGAAATGGAGCGGTGGAATATGCCTCAAAAAAGTTGTTCTGATACCGGGGCAAACTGGCCAAAATACCATCCCGCCAGTCGATTCGAGCTCTGTTATAAAGTTCTCTGTAAGACTCAAGCCACTCATTGGTTGTAAGGACATAACCTGCATTCTCCAACCCCTGCTTGATGGTCACACAGTCTCTTTCATTTACATCTCCGGAACCGGTTCCTCCCTTAATGGTCATAACCGCACCTGCACCATAGAGTGCAATCTTGCAATCTGTTGAGATCGGCAAAACCCCATCCTCATTTTTCAGAAGAACAAACCCTTCCGCTGCTGCCTTTCTGGCCAGCAGACGGTGTTCAGTCTCTCTGGGGGTAATATCGTTTGACTTAGAACCAGTAAACGTACGTTTTCTCAGCATATGGCTCCTCCTTCGTTTATATGAATGTATTTTCGGACTCTCTGGCACCTAATTTTAGGCAGCCAACTCTTGTATGTATTTTATCCCTCCAAGCCAAGTATGTCAATATTCCAATAAATTCGTGAATAAATGCACCCGGATGCCATTTAACTGTCTCAGTTCTGGTGACCGCATTCTATCCGGCAAAACAAAAAAGGATTGACGATACTTCATCAACCCTCTTTCTGGAAATTTAAAAATGCCCCGCCCATACAGGATATGAAATCCCTACAGTCTCAGGGCATTCATCTTTCACTCTAACCATTACTTCGCATAATCGGTAACTCTTGACTCGCGAATCACGTTGACGCGAATCTGTCCTGGATATTCCATGGACTCCTCAATTTTCTTAGAAATATTTCTTGCCAAAAGGACCATATCATCATCATTGATCTGTTCCGGAACCACCATAACACGGACTTCCCGTCCTGCCTGAATTGCATAAGATTTATCAACTCCCTTGAAGGAATCGGTAATCTCTTCCAACTGCTTAAGCCTGTTGGTATATGTCTCCAGAGTCTCTCTTCTTGCGCCTGGCCTGGCAGCTGATATGGCATCCGCCGCCTGAACAATACAAGCAATCAGACTCTCTGGCTCAACATCGCCATGATGAGATTCCACAGCATTCACTACTACTGCAGACTCTTTATACTTCTTACAAAGCTCTGATCCCAATTTTACGTGAGAGCCTTCCACTTCATGGTCAATGGATTTACCAATGTCATGTAATAAACCGGCACGTTTAGCCATACGGATATCTACACCGATCTCCCCGGCTAAAAGCCCTGATAAATGTGATACTTCAATGGAATGCTTAAGTGCATTCTGCCCATAACTGGTTCTGAACTTCATTCTTCCAAGAAGTTTTACCAACTCAGGATGAATCCCATGAATGCCTACCTCCAAGGTGGCAGCCTCGCCCTCTTCCCGCATACTGGCTTCCACTTCTCTCTGTGCTTTTTCCACCATCTCTTCAATTCTGGCTGGATGGATACGTCCATCTACCACCAGACGTTCCAAGGCGATTCTCGCTACTTCTCGCCTGACAGGATCGAATCCTGACAAAACCACTGCCTCCGGTGTATCATCAATAATCAACTCCACACCGGTCATTGTCTCCAAAGTACGGATATTGCGGCCTTCTCTTCCTATAATGCGGCCTTTCATCTCATCATTGGGAAGTTGAACCACGGATACTGTCGTCTCCGCCACATGATCTGCTGCACATCGCTGAATCGCAGCTACGATGTACTCCTTCGCCTTTTTTTCCGCTTCTTCCTTGGCTCTGTTCTCCATCTCCTTGATCATCTTTGCTGTATCGTGCTTCACGTCATCTTCCACAGATTTCAGCAAATACTCTTTCGCCTGCTCAGAGGTCAGTCCCGAAATCCGTTCTAATTCCTGCTGCCTCTTGCCACGAAGTTCTTCTGCTTCCGCCAGCTTCTTGTTTAAGTTGTCTTCACGTGCTGTTATGCTTGCTTCTCTGCGTTCCAATGTCTCGGACTTCTTGTCCAAATTCTCTTCTTTACTTAATACTCGCCGTTCATACCGTTGCAGCTCTGCCCTTCTTTCCTTTGTCTCCTTCTCCAATTCATTCTTGGTCTTAAGAGACTCTTCCTTTGCTTCCAGGAGAGCTTCTCGCTTCTTTGTCTCTGCGGTCCTTAATGCTTCATCTATTATCTCTCTGGACTTTTCCTCTGCACTGCCAATTTTGCTTTCATAAGTCTTCTTGCGGTGTGCGATCGCCAATCCCCAGGTAATAGGAGCCACAATAATTATCGTAAACAATACCGTAATCAATACAGATATCACGATTGTTGTTGACACAGGAGCACCTCCTTATTTAGTTTTCATTGTACAAAAATACAACATCTCAATTTTAAACTGTTTTGTACATTATGTCAAGTATCTTGCGCAACATCAACCGAACATCAATCCCATCTACGGAATCACCATCAACCAAATGACGGAGTATCTTCTCCCATCTCTCCCAGATTCCGGTAAACAGCGTCATAAGAAAACCCTTTTCTGGCCAGCGCAGCTATCAGCTTAGCCTGCTCCCTGGGGGAGGCGCTGCCAGGCGTATATCCCTTTTTCTTGAGGAACGCCTTGATCTGGCTGTCTTCCTGCACCTCTCCCTCCTCCAAAAGCATGCGGTTCTGTTCCTGGGCCAGTCCCTTTTGCTGCAGATCAAATTCCAGACGCTTCCTGCTCCTCTTGTCCTTATAGGCATCAATGAACCTTCTTCCATAGTCCAGGTCATCTA
>JAETTS010000143.1 GCA_021769025.1 Enterocloster bolteae | reverse complement strand
TTTGTATTTGCCCAGAAGGGCTCCAATAAAATAGTAAGAAGCTCGTATTTTTCTGATATAGTCATCATCCACGGATACTTCGTGAATGTTGCTGGCATTAATCTTTACGGTATGGCGGTTTACTCTGTTTACGGAAGCTCCGATCTCCTGGATAGCCTCCAGCAGTACATTAATATCTCTTACATCCGGCAGATTGTCGATGACAACATCTTCATCTGTCATAATGGATGCTGCAAGAATACCAAGGGCTGCATTCTTAGCTCCACTGATCGTTACTTCTCCTGCCAACGGATTGCCGCCCTTCATGATATATTGTTCCATACTGCACCTCGATTGATTTTTATAAAAATGGGTAAGTGTTCTTATTATACCATATATTACAAATTTGTAAAGAAAACAGACGTTCTTCCCAGTCTCTCAATCGACGTTAATTCCACAGATAAAATCGTTTCTATACCGATTAAAATATTCATTGGCATCATTCAGACCCATTTTGCTTGACTCTCCGGTCTGTGAATTGTATATTGTCACATTATATTGGTCATATCCGCTTAAAAGCAGATAATTCTCACTATCTGCATAGGCGACTACCGGAATTCCCTGGCCGATAAAATATAGAATCTGATTCAGCGTGCAGCCTCTGGCATCCAGAATATAGAGGCCATCTCCTATCCGCCTTCCTTTTTCCAGCCCTTCTATGTTCATGAGAAGTTCGCCGGAAGCTGCCAGAGGCTCCCGGATATTTCGTATACTATCCCGGTCTACACGGTTCCACAGAATATTCTGGTTTCCGTCTGTTACAAATCCCATCAATTCGTAAGCTGCCTGTAATGCATCCGTAAAATCTGTGTAAATTCCCTGTAATCGCCCGCGGCCATATGCATAAAAAACCATCCCGGGCTTCGGGGTTCTGACATCCAGATGCATTTCCTCGGACTGATCATAGGTTAACTCTTTGGACATGGTTACGGTTATAGAATCACTGTTTTTGATATCCAGATCCAACTGGATGAAATACAGCTTCCTGCGGATCTCTGAGGCGTACCAGCCAATCCCCTCCATGTAGCGTTCCTCTGATGGGTCATTGCAGACAATGGTATCGCTGTCATGGTAGGCATATTGATGTTCTCCCAGACTGACCAGGCGATCCACATGGATTCTACCGCCTTCTACCAATGCATTGGCTATGTGGTATCCGTCCCTCTCATATCTGGTCTGGATCTCCAGTTCTTCATCTATGATCTCCAGCGCGTACATCGGCATCTCTTCGTCCCTACCATTCAATATCCACATATCTCCAGGATGAGCCAGCCCGTACACCAGATCTCTCTGTACAAAGCCCAGGATTCTAAGCAAGGATCCGTCTTGCGTCTTGATCTCCTGTTTGCTTCCTGAAGACATATCAAACACATGAATGGTATCGGAACTGTCCGCACTGTATACTTCCTGCCATGCCAACCGGGTTTTGTCCTCGCTTATAACAAATCTTCCGTCTGTCAGATTGTCTGCCACCACAATATATTCTTTGCTGTGCAAGTCAATTCCCAACACTTCCGAATCCTGATACAGATACAGCATCCCTTGCTCATTATAATAGCTTAAAGTCTCCACATCCTGTTTTATCCGATCAAAGGATTTGGTGGACGGTATAAAAAGCCGTTCCCCTACATTGCCGTCGCTGGAGTATCCGTACAAGCCGATTCCATGGAAGCCTTCGTGATTGCCGCGATTCATATACCCATATACAAGAAATTCAACATCCCCGTTGTCATCTACCGACAAAATCTTGATTCCATGGTGCTCCAGATCGCTACGCCCGCTGTCATCTCCAAGGTCCCTAAAGGAAAATATTCTGGAAGCCTGGTTCTCCTGCTGGTCGAAGCACCACAGATCCCGGTTAAATACAAAAGCACGATAACGTCCGCTGCTGCTTTTTACCAATGACACCGCTTCATCATTTCCGATTCCCAGAAGAATCCTTCTCCCAGAAAATAATTCCGTATGCCCGGAAAAGATCTGGTTGGTAGTGCGGTTAAAATCCATAAGGTAGATTCTCTTCTCGCTCCACTTCATGGTATAGTAATCTTCCACATCGTACAATTCTTCTTGTCCGCTCTCGGAAATCCTGCTCACCTGGTAACGAACCTGAACCTGCCCCATGATGCCATCCAATTCCCGCATGTTTACCTGCATGTTCCCTTTCAACTTCATATCAAGTCCAGCCCAGGTCAATTGGGAAAAACTAGACTTGATGGTTACGTTGCCAAGGGAAGAATTGTCTGCTGTATCGGTAGTCTCCAGATAGGTCACCAGTTCCGCAGCCTGCTTCTCAGAAAGGGTCTTGGTGGAAAATTCTCTGGCCAGCGCTGCCATTGCCTGTCCATAATCATTTTCCGGATACAGCACCCGGGTATAATAATGAATCATCCCATGCTGTTCTGTCTCTAAGGTAAGGTGAAGAAGGTATTCTTTTCCTGCCATGAGAAGATTCTGAATGGGCAGAACCACCACGTTCTCTTCCTCCCCGGCATTCCACGACTCCACCTCTGTCTTCTCTACCAGCTGTTCCTGATCCAGACTGCGGATCTCATAGCGGATCTTCACAGGATTAACCCCGTAGCCTTGCCAGTACACCTTCAACTGCCTGTCCTGAGGAAGAATGGTTAGCGTCTCTCTGGCTACATCTGGATCCATCTCCTGCCGGTAAGCAATGAGGCGATTCCTCTCTGTGCCAAACAAATCGGTATACACCACCGGCAGAGTGGGGGCCTTTAAGGTGGTATATACCGTCTGAGACTGATTCATGTTTCGCAATGTCACTATAATATAAATACCTACGGCAGCCAGAAAAACAACGGCCAGTATCATCATTCTTTTTATTGTTTTACTCATTTCGTATTCCTTTGCTGCTTTTTCTTTCCATATATTGTAAAGGGTAACCGAAAAAACTACAACTTAATCTTTTCTAAAATTTATTATTAAATAATGTAAAACAAGATATCTTTACAAATTCAGCAGCGTCCTGACCTGCATCGGCGGTTTTGTATTTCATTTGTTAAAAGCACCTGGACGATATCTTGCAGCCAGCCACTGGGTGGGCTCCCTGGTCTGTGGTGGCCAGGTGGCGGAGCAGGTGGGCCAGGTGGACGGCCGGGGCCAGGCGGCGGGCCCCACGGGCCAGGTGGACGGCCAGGGCCGGGCGGCGGGCCCCACGGACCAGGTGGACGACTGGGGCCAGGTGGCGGGCCCCATGGGCCAGGTGGACGGCCAGGGCCAGGTGGACGGCCGGGGCCGGGCGGCGGGCCGGGTGGACGGCCAGGACCAAACTCCCACCTTAGCTGTTGGCTTACTTCTGGCTGTCTGCCCCTTACTTCGTAGGTTTCTACCTGTTCCACATCCATATCATCCGTTCTCTCCCAATCTCCTTCCGGCTCTGGAATACTTCTGCAAATTCTCCCGCATGCCTGTCGGATCATCTGCATATCCGGATACTCATCGTATATCGGGCTGCCTTTGTAATCCATACGGTCACACTCTTTTATCACATACTTCTGCAGCATCTTTATGTTTTGTGGATACATGCTTTGGAAATATTCGATCTCATTGATTCGGCTCTGGTCTGGCAGAATCGCTTTTCTTGGTTCAGAAGAATATCTGGTCATTTCACTCTCCTTTTTTCTTCCTCTCCATTAATATATTCTCCCTCTACACAGCCGGAAACTCATCCTTCTAAATAAAAACTGCATTCCCTGTAAAAACTTATTACAAAAGAAATGCAGCTTTTCCCATTCTGTTATATACTTTCCACTTCAACACTAAGGTTTTTATTCGTACAACTGTTTCGGATAAATCCCTTCTGCAATCAGTCTCCGTATGGAATCCACCACAGCCGGCTTATCCTCTTTATATGTCACACCAAACCACCTGTCCGATGTCTCCAGAACTTTCACCCGGGCTTTCCCTTCCATAACCAGGTTATCAATGATACGCGGAAGAAGATACTCTGATTTCACATCACCATCTTTCAGTCCCGCCAGAAACTCTGGAAATCCTCGTTCCAGTTCCTCGATAAAGGACATTGGAATTCCCCACATATTCATAGATACGTGGCACCCGATGTCGACAACTGCCGGATTGCCTGATTCATCCTTGGCCAAAAGGCTATCACCATCTCTCTGAATCTCATAGGTCTCCGTCACTTTCTTCAGGAATCCATCTCCATCAATCTGGCAGATGCCTCTGGTAACACCGCCATTCTCACTTAATGTGTTGGCTAACAGAAAACCGCTCATACACAGATCATATACCTTGGACTCTTGATTCATATCATGTACCAGATAATCGTGAATCTTTCGGATACCTTCTTTTCCATAATAGTCATCTGCGTTGATTACCAAAAACGGCTCCTTTACCAGACCTTTGGTGCAGAGAACCGCCTGTCCGGTTCCCCATGGTTTTTTTCTTCCTTCCGGCCTTGTAAATCCTTTGGGCAGATCATCCAGTTCCTGAAAGGCATACTCCACCTTTACGATCTTTTCAATCCGGTTTCCAATAATCTCCTTAAAGTCTTTTTCCAGATCTTTACGGATGATGAAAACCACTTTATTAAACCCCGCCTGAAGAGCATCATAGATGGAATAATCCATGATGATCTCTCCTCCGGGACCTACCGGCTCCAGCTGCTTGATACCTCCTCCAAAACGGCTTCCGATTCCGGCTGCCATGATCACCAGCGTTGTATCCCTCATAACCCTTCCTTCCCCCGTTTCATTTTGCGTTCTGTGGAGATTATACCATGTCCTCCGGACATGCTCCCTCCGGGGGATGCACATGATTTGCCACGGAAATTGTCCGTCTTCGTCGGACGGCAAATCAGCGCTGGTATAATCTCTGTCGAGATTATACCATGTCTTCCGGCAAAAAGCAAATTTTGATTAGTCAGTCCAAATGTATCAAAATGTATGAATTTTACTCCACTGGTCCCTTATACTCCAGACAAAGCATCGTAATATCGTCAAACTGCTGCGCCTCCCCAACAAACCGATCCACATCCTCTTTGATCTTCGCCAGCAGTTCTTTCGGTGTTTTATCCTTATTCTGGTTCAGAGTCTGGTACAGACGTTCATTTCCATACAATTTATTATCCCCATTGGTAGCCTCCGGCACCCCGTCTGTGTAGAGAAAGATCCTGTCTCCCGCCTGAAGTTTCATGCTTCCTTCCCTGTATTTCATATCCTCCATTCCGGCCAAAACGAATCCAGGACGCACTTTATAAGGTTCATAACCTTCCCCTGCCTTACAGATATACGGCACTTCATGACCAGCATTTACATAGAAGAATTCTCCTGTTGCCAGATCCAGAACCCCCTCAAATGCCGTGATAAACAGTCCCTCGCTGTTGGAATCACACAAAAGATTGTTCACATCGGAAAATACGTCTCCCAGAGGCTTACCCGGCTGTGTGTGGTCTTTAATTAGTGTTTTTCCGATCACCATAAACAGGGCTGCCGGAACGCCTTTGCCAGATACGTCTGCCATAACCACTGCCAAGTGCCTGTCGTCCACCATAAAGAAATCATAAAAATCGCCTCCCACCTCCTTGGCTGGATTCATAGTCGCATAGATGTCAAGCTCCTTCTTACCTGGAAAAGCAGGAAAGATACAGGGAAGCATAGAAGATTGAATCTGAGCTGCCACATCAAGTTCTGCTCCGATCCGCTCTTTTTCGGCCGTAACCTCCGTAAGATTTTTTATATATTCTGACAGTTCCACAGTCATATACTGAAAGGCCCTGGCAAGATCCTCAAATTCATCGCCCGAATGAATATCAATGGCAAAATTCTCCAGGTCATCCATTTCATCCTTTACCAGTTTCTCAGCCGCCGTGTGAAGAATTCCTGCAGGCCGGATGACAATCTGTCGTACATAGTAGTAATACGCAAAGGCAGAGAGCACCAGAATCAGGCAGGATACCGCCACCGCGGTAGCCACAAAATCGGTAAGTTGCCGGTTAATCATCTCCATAGAGACATCCACGCTTGCCAGTGCCACCGGGACGCCTGCAGAGTCCAGAATTGCCACATAAGCGGAAGCCAGATACCCGTACTCTGCATTTCTTGTCACCAGAATCTTTTTCTCCGCACCCACAGCAAAGGCCTCATGCATCAACTCGTGGCCTCCGCCATAGTAGGCATCCTCATCCAGCAAATCGCAGACTCCTTCTTCTCCCTCCACTCCGGAGTCCCAGATATAGACCATCACATCTTCCTCAGGCACCACCACATAGAAGTACTTTAAATCCACCTTTTGTTTTACCATAAGAAGATACTCATGAATCTGATGATAATATTCATCCTTTTGTCCTGTCTCATAATATCTTCTCACTGCATCCCCGTCGATAAGCTCCGCCGCGATAGATGCCTGGTCAAACGCAATTTTACTGAAGTATTCCTCCATCCGGCGGCGATACAAAGTTGTCACAACCAGCGTAAGAGATACAAGAAGGACAACCGCCATGGCCACAAGGCCCAGAATAAGCTTTGGCTGCAAGCGAA
>JAETTS010000142.1 GCA_021769025.1 Enterocloster bolteae | reverse complement strand
TTCGAAGCAGGTCATTCTCTCAACAAGCGCCGCTGCCCCATCGATGGCAATAAAGTCACTTCCTGCATCAATTGCCCTACCTGCGCCATCATGAATGGTTTTGGCGGAGCAGGTGCCTTTTCAGACGGAAAATACAATATCACCAATGACTTCGGCGGTACTCTGTATGAATACATCGGCAAAACAGAGGCCCTGGATTTAATGAAATACGTTGACAGCATCAACACCTCTCACGGCGGCGAGAAGACCAAGATGTACTCCACCGCAGGTACCAAGTTTAAAAAGCTATGTATGCAAAATAAGCTAAAACTGTTAGATGCGTCAGTCCGCCACCTGGGTACGGACATTAACTACGTCGTCCTGGAAGAATTATACAATGAGATGAAAGACCACATCTCCTTCTTCTTCGACACCCCGGTTACCCATATGGAGATTCTGGAAGACAGCTTTCGGGTATACTACGGTCAGGATCAGGCAGCAGATGGCAGACAGTGCATTATCTCTGTGGGGCGGAGCGGCAGCAAATGGATGGAGACCATATGCAGGGAACTAAATATTCCAACCAGATCGAACCGTGTGGATCTGGGCGTTCGTGTGGAGCTCCCTGCTGTGATTTTCTCCCATCTGACCGATGAGCTGTACGAAAGCAAGATCGTCTATCGCACAGAAAAATTTGAAGACAACGTCCGAACCTTCTGTATGAACCCATATGGCATTGTGGTAAATGAAAATACCAACGGAATTGTCACTGTAAACGGTCACAGCTACGAGGATGTGGAGAAGCGGACTGACAATACCAATTTTGCCTTGCTTGTTGCCAAACATTTCTCTGAGCCTTTTAAGGACAGCAACGGATATGGGGAGAGCATCGCCCGCCTGTCCAATATGTTGGGAGGCGGTGTTATCGTCCAGCGCTTCGGAGATCTGATCCGTGGAAGAAGAAGCACTGCCAACCGGATCAAGGAAGGCATGGTAACTCCTACCCTGGCAGCCACCCCTGGAGATTTAAGCCTGGTTCTTCCCAAGCGAATCCTGGATGGCATCATTGAAATGATTTATGCACTGGATAAGATCGCCCCTGGCACTGCCAACGATGATACCCTGCTCTATGGTGTGGAAGTAAAATTCTATAACATGGAAGTGGAACTGGATGAGAATCTGGAAACGAAGTACAAAGGCCTCTATATCATCGGCGATGGCAGCGGCGTCACCCACTCCCTGTCCCACGCATCCGCCAGCGGCGTGTATGTTGCAAGAAAAATTGTCGAAAAATCATAATTGCAAAACCGTGTAACGTAAAAGAAGCGCTGCAAAAAGATGATTCCTTCCATCTTCTGCAGTGCTTCTTCCTTTGTCTGCCGTTCCCTACATCATGTAAAAGGACGCGGCACTTTAGACACTTTCACTCTCCAGTGCCGTAGACTCATACTTGTCTAAGATCGCTTTCTGGATCATATCGCGGGTTTCAGAATTAATCGGGTGAGCAATGTCACGGTACTCACCATCAGCGGCCTTACGGCTGGGCATTGCAATAAATAATCCCTTTTCGCCTTCAATCACTTTGATATCATGAATCACAAATTCATTGTCCAAGGTGATAGATACAATGGCTTTCATCTTACCGTCTTTTTCGATTCGTCTCACTCTTACATCTGTAATCTGCATGAGCAACCCCTCCTGTTGTACTTCTAAATGGTTTCTTCCATTTTCCTATAACGTATACCGTTCGTTCTTCTCCACCACAATTTTAATGTTATCCGGTGTACCGATATAAGTCGTGTTGGCCCGGATAGTATCCCGGCTCTCCACGATGCAATTCTCAATGACAGTATTATCTCCGATGTATACGTCATTCAGAATGATGGAATTCTTAATCACACAGTTATTGCCAACATATGCCTGTCTGAACAATACGGAATTTTCTACCACACCGTTGATGATGCTTCCGCTGGAAATCAGGCTATTTTTCACATCTGCTCCCGGATTATACTTGGCCGGTGGCATATCCCCAACCTTTGTATAAATCTCCGGATACTGGCGGAAAAAATAATCTCTTACTTCTGGCTTCAGAAAATCCATATTGGTTTTGTAATAGGACTCAACGGATGCAATATTGCTCCAGTATTCATCTGTCTTATATGCATAAATTCGTTTCAGGTTTTTATAACGAACAAGAATATCATTTACAAAATCAAACCTATCTTCCTGGGCACACTGTTCGATCAGTTCAATCAGCTGGCGGCGCCTCAGCACATAGATGCCGCAGGAAATGGTATTGGATTCAGCGACCATAGGCTTCTCCTGGAAGTCCACGATCCGTCCGTCCTCATTCATCTTCACAATTCCATACCGGGTCACGTCCTCCTTTGGAGGCATGGCTTTGCACACAATGGTGATATCCGCCTTCTTCTCAATGTGGTACTCCAGTACCCTGGCATAATTCATCTTGTAGACACAATCTCCAGATGCAATGACCACATAAGGTTCATGGCTGTTCTTCAAAAACGTAAGATTCTGATATAATGCATCTGCAGTTCCCCGATACCAGTCATTGTGTTCCGCCGTGATGGTCGGTGTAAAGATAAACAGGCCTCCTTGCTTCCGTCCGAAGTCCCACCACTTGGAAGAATTCAAGTGCTCGTTTAGAGAGCGGGAATTGTACTGCGTAAATACGGCTACATTCTGAACATGGGAATTGGACATGTTGCTTAAAGCAAAGTCGATACTGCGGTAGCTTCCTGCAATGGGCATGGCCGATATAGCCCGCTTGTTGGATAACTCACGCATCCGCTTGCTGTTGCCACCTGCTAAAATGATTCCGATTGCTCTCATTGTGCACCACCTGCCTTCATAATGTAGTCTCCGCTTGCCAGCGTTCCCTCATGATAGTCTTCCGCCGTCGTTACACCGGAGACAGCTGTATTCTTCCCAATCTTCACGCCGTCTGGAATCACACTGTGTTCTCCTATGGTGACCAGATCGGACTGATATACCTTAAGGTCATACTTGCTTTCGGCGAATTCTCCGATGCCAAGCTCTGCCGATGCCCCAATGGTCACATCTTCCGCAACAATAGCTTTGGTTATCTTGCTTCCTTTCCCAACAACGCTTCCTCTCATGATGATAGAATCCCGCACGACGGCATCTTTCTCAATCACAACCCCTGCTCCGATTACAGAGTTCTTGACCTGTCCATAGATTTCTGTCCCCTCTCCGATAATACTGCGCTCCACCTTGGCTTCCGCTGCAATAAACTGAGGCGGGATGATATCACTTTTGGTGTAAATCTTCCAGTACTCTTCGTACAGGTTAAACTCCGGAATAATATCAATCAACTCCATATTGGCTTCCCAGTAAGAACTTAAGGTTCCTACGTCTTTCCAGTAGCCATTGTACTCATAGGCAAAGATTCTCTGCTGACGCTCATGGCAAAACGGAATGATGTGTTTACCGAAGTCACACCCAGGAACATCCTGCAGCTTTATCAGTGCTTCTTTCAATACATTCCAGGTAAATATGTAGATTCCCATGGAAGCCAGATTGCTTCTTGGATTAGCCGGCTTCTCCTCAAATTCTGTGATTCGGTTGGTATCATCTGTAATCAGGATCCCAAATCGGCTGGCTTCCTCCATAGGCACCGGCATAGCGGCTATGGTAA
Source organism: Enterocloster bolteae (assembly GCA_021769025.1). The sequence continues at coordinate 2,899 of JAETTS010000142.1, read as the reverse complement.
CATCTGCGTTGTTGGCCTTGTGGTATTCCAGCATAACCTCATAATCCATCTTATAAATATGGTCTCCTGACAGGATTAGAACATATTCCGGATTGTAAGTCTCCATATATTCCAGATTCTGGAAGATAGCATTGGCTGTACCGGTGTACCAGTCGCTGCCTTTGCTCCTCTCATAGGGCGGAAGAATGGTCACGCCTCCCACATTGCGATCCAGATCCCACGGGATTCCAATTCCGATATGCGTGTTAAGGCGCAGGGGCTGATACTGGGTTAAAACTCCTACGGTGTCCACGCCAGAATTGATACAATTGCTTAAAGGGAAATCAATAATCCGATACTTTCCGCCAAAAGAAACTGCCGGCTTTGCTACTTTTTGAGTTAAAACTCCTAATCTGCTGCCTTGTCCGCCTGCCAAAAGCATGGCTATCATCTCTTTTTTAATCACACGATCACCTCTTGCTGTAATGTACTTAGTGCTACAAGCGTTGTTTTCATTTATTATATCACATCTTTTAGAAATAGTGAATAAATTTATGAAATATTTTTCCAGATTATTGTACATTTTCCGACATTTTTTCTTTATACAACAAACTTTCTACTTATTTCTATACGAATATTTCTATTTTTTGTGGCCATTTTTGTGGTTTTTCCTTCTATTTTCCCTGATTTGCCTGGAAAAGCCTACAAGGGCCTTGAATCAAGCTGCAAAATAAAGTATAATTATAAAAATTGTGCTAAAAAAGGAGACTTTTTATCATGAATCTGGTAACAGTAAGAGAAATATATAGGGAGCGGGAGAAGTATCTAAATCAGGAGATCCAAGTAGGCGGCTGGGTCCGCAGCATCCGGGATTCCAAAACTTTTGGTTTTCTTGTCCTTTCTGACGGCTCCTATTTTGAAAGCCTTCAGGTGGTCTATCATGATACAATGGAAAATTTTGCTGATATCTGCAAATTAAATGTAGGGGCTGCTGTGATTGTGAAAGGGCTCCTGGTTCCCACGCCTGAAGCGAAACAGCCTTTTGAGATTCAAGCTGCAACGGTAACCGTAGAGGGCAGTTCTGCTTCCGATTATCCACTTCAGAAAAAGAGGCACAGCTTTGAGTATTTAAGATCCATCTCACATCTTCGTCCCAGAACCAATACCTTCCAGGCTGTGTTCCGTGTTCGTTCCTTGATTGCTTATGCTATCCATCAGTATTTTCAAGAGAGAGATTTTGTGTATGTCCACACCCCTCTTATCACCTCCAGCGATTGCGAGGGAGCCGGGGAGATGTTTCAGGTAACCACCTTGGATTTGGCCGATATTCCAAAGGACAAGGATGGAGCCATCGACTATAGCCAGGATTTCTTCGGAAAGCCTACCAGCCTGACTGTAAGCGGACAGTTAAACGGCGAGACCTATGCTATGGCATTCCGCAATATCTATACCTTTGGCCCTACCTTCCGGGCGGAAAATTCCAACACGACCCGCCATGCTGCCGAATTCTGGATGATTGAACCGGAGATGGCTTTTGCCGATCTGGAAGACAATATGGCAGTGGCGGAAGGCATGTTAAAATATATCATCCGTTATGTATTGGAACATGCACCGGAGGAGATGAATTTCTTCAATCAGTTTGTTGACAAAGGACTGTTAGACCGTCTCAATGGTGTGTTAAACTCTGAATTCGGCCACGTTACTTACACAGAAGCCATAGAGATCCTGAAAGAAAATAACGAAGCGTTTGATTATAAGGTATTCTGGGGATGTGACTTGCAGACCGAACATGAGCGTTATCTTACAGAACAAGTATTTAAAAGGCCGGTGTTTGTCACAGATTATCCCAAGGAAATCAAAGCATTCTACATGAAGCAGAATGACGATGGAAAAACTGTTGCCGCTATGGACTGTCTGGTTCCCGGTATCGGTGAGATCATTGGCGGAAGCCAGCGTGAAGACAATTATGAGAAGCTGGTTGCCCGTATGAACGAATTGGGATTAAAAGAAGAGGATTACGCCTTCTATCTGGATTTGCGTAAATATGGCTCAGCCCGCCACTCTGGTTTCGGCCTGGGATTTGAGCGCTGTGTCATGTACCTGACCGGAATGTCCAATATCCGGGATGTAATCCCGTTCCCAAGAACGGTCAACAATTGTGAATTATAATTAGGTGACAAGGAGGAACCCACATGAAATTTATCCATACCGCTGATGTCCACTGGGGGTTTGCCCCGGACAGCAGCAAGCCATGGAGCAGAGAGCGGGCCCAGGCCATCAAGGATACATTCACCCAGATTATCACTAAGGCCAGGGATTTGGAAGTAAATTTCCTGTTTATCTCCGGAGATTTATTCCATCGCCAGCCTTTGCAGAGGGATCTGAAGGAGTTAAACTATCTCTTTAGCACGATCCCCTTGGTTCATGTGGTGATTATTGCAGGAAATCATGACCGAATCCGGCCAAACTCCTGTCTCAATAGTTTCTCCTGGTGTCCCAATGTCACCTACTTTATGGACGAGGAACTGCAAAGCGTGTATTTTGAGGATTGCAACGTGGAAGTCCATGGTTTCAGCTATCATACCCCTGAGATCCTGGATAATCGGATTGACCATCTGGAAGTGCCGTCAGACAGCAGAATCCATATTCTGATGGCTCACGGCGGAGATGCTTCCCATCTTCCTTTTGACAAAAATGCGCTGGCTGCCTCTAAATTTTCCTATATTGCCTTAGGTCATGTACACAAACCAGAGATATTGTCGGAGTTTAAGATTGTTTTTCCCGGCTCTCCGGAACCTTTGGACAAGACAGAAGTGGGAAGCCACGGTGTCTACTACGGTGAGATCAATCCGGGAACCCAACAGGTGGAGGTCCTTAAGTTTCTCCCCCTGTGCAAATCCCAATATATTCCTTTGGCGGT
>JAETTS010000141.1 GCA_021769025.1 Enterocloster bolteae | reverse complement strand
GGTATGTCTGTGCCTATCTGCTTATAGAACTCCGGATGTACCATGCACTCATACGCCCTTGCCATCGCATCCCTCTGTGCCTTCGTAACATTTATCCGGAAGTCCTTTGCTATCCGGAGAGCCTTCTTCCACTCCCCGGATTTTACTGCCTCCCTTACTATGTCTGACTGCTTTACCAGCTTTCCATCTCTTACTACCATACCGACACCTCCTATATTCTGAACAGATCAACATGGGAATTGCAGAATGTAGCGGTCTCTCCATTTCCCAGGTCCAATACCAGGTACTCGTTGTATTCATCCCGGCTGTTTTCATCAGTTTCCAATCCGATTTCAGTAGCCCGGTCCCCGGTCACTACTTCAAATCCTTCAATCTGATATTCAACCTCTGCTACCTTCTTGCTTCCCTTGTTATACTTAACTCCGTCATATACTTTAACCTTAACCTTCATAAGTGCTACCGCCTTTCCTCTGTTATTTATCGTACTCGTAACGTAGCACCTGCGTTTTTGGTGTCAATAGGTTTTTCAGAAAAAATACTGATTTTTTACGCCACTCCAATGCTATACTCTACATTAACAGTGGCAGGCAGCTGTGCCATAACGCCGTCAATCTCCTCCTGAGCATTCTCGTATGCTTCCGCCTCCGTTTTCCCTTCTTTGGTGAAGGTTCCGCAGGCAACACCATTTACCATCAGTTCAAATTCATATTCATTCATGCAATGTCCTCCTCATGCGTTGTAGTCCGGTTCAAGCTTCCTTCCCTTCTTGAACTGCTGGAAGTCCGCCCACTCCTTATTCCCTACCTTGCCCTGGCTCCTCGCCCATGTGTAGTAGTTCTCCCATGAGCAGTCATCAAACAGAGACATCTGCTTCGGTTCCAGTGCCGCCTGCTCCTCGATTGTCATATCAAGGTCTGTCTTGCCATTCCTTTTCCCGGTGAGGGTATGAACATCGAACACCCAATCCGGTATCCCTTCCACTCCCAGGTGACATTTCGTGATGTCGATATGTTCAATCTCGCTTTCATCCAGGATACGGTCCGGCAACATGAAATTACAGGCTACATAGCAGGCATCCCGGTTCTTTCTCGCCTGGCATAACAGCGTGATCGCCTTCGCCGCAAACAGAGGGTCCTTATCATATCCCTTCCTGCCTTTGTTGCAGAAATCATCTGCCAGCTTCAGAGCGATTACTTCCTTCGTCATAATGCCGTAGCAGTCCTCCGCCGATACCACCACCAGCCGCTTCCACATATAGGTGTGGAAATTGCCGAACAGTTCATAGGCGGCATATCCTGCCAGGTTCGGATTGTTCCTCCGGATCGCCTTCTGCATCATTGATGCCATGTCATACATATTATGACCGTTCTTAGTTACTAAATCGTAAGCCATAACGCCAACCTCCTATTTTTTTATCGTAACCGCATCGTAGCACCTGCACCACCGTTGTCAAATGGAAATTGGCTGGAATTACTGATTTTACCGGGGAACATTTATCTGAGGCTTGTTATTCTTGTAATTGTACTTGAAATACTTTCCCCACTTCCGCTTCATGTTCTCGATGCTGTCTATCTGATCCTGCCGTAGTTTGGAGCTGTCTCCACCGGCATTGACATCCTGGTAATCTTTGCAGATGATGTACCGGGGCTTCAGAATGATGCGATTGTGCAGCAACTCCTGCAATACCAGGTCCAGGTCATAATTGTACTTGCAGTTTTCATCCGGGCGAGCCTTCAGCACTTTCTTATACACCCATTTCAAAGAGCCGGACGTTCCCTTAAATGCAAATTCACCGTCATACCCATAAGGGATGCCGGTAGCATCTATGCAGGCATATCCTACATTCAGATCAACCATCATCTGCGCGATGCGTTCAATCTCCGCCATGATGGTCTCCTTATCCTTATTCAGCCGGGTGGTGTCATCCATGCGGTACATCACATCCTCAATATCATCGTCTGCAATGAATACGATGTCTTCCGGTGCATGATCCACTATCCACCAGTACGTCCGGATGGCATTGTTGACCTCCTCGTCCGGAGCAGCCCATACATTCTCCACTCCTGCCTTGCGGTACAAATCCGCTTCGCTCGCCCTCACCACATAGGTACACCGTTCCAGCAAATCCTGGGTGAGTATCTTATTGTGACGGTGATAGCTTTGGACGTATATGCCTAATGTCAGTTCTTCATCTGCCATCTGCCATCACCTCCTCCATCCTTCTGAAGTGGCTGCCTATGTCATGCCCTTCATTCATTGCGTAGTCCAGGATTGACATATACGGTCGGAACTCTCCCCACAACTGCCGGTACTCCAGCGGCTCCCATTCCTGGTACACCAGCTTGATGCCAGCCTCCTTGAAGTGTTCTTCCTCCTGGTAATTCCTTCCGCCGGTCCCAGACAGGTAGGCATCGGCTCCAAGGCGTTTGCATATCTCAATCACCCTGGCTTCTGATCTGCTTTCCAGCTTCCAATCCGATGCGTAATAGACTTTCTTATCATGCCATCCGAACCACAGTAGGAAGAAATTCATCAGTGCAATGTTCAGCTGTGCCAAATTATCATAGCACTCACTGACAATTCCTTCATAAGCAGGAAAAAGCTCCGGGAAATACGGAGCCTTCTTGTAATTCATCTCTACTGTCTTTATATGCTTATGCTGCCAGCCGAGACCGTCCTTTGGAACTACCTCCCGAAGTGTCTGCCCGAACTCCTTATGCAGTGGAACTTTCAGCCGGCACTCGCCTTGCGGTGTCTTGATCCGGTTCCATTCAAACACATAGCCGTTGCTATACTGTGCATCATCCAGGAATACGAAGGCATCAGCCTTCCATATCTTGTGAAACACTCCCAGGTATGGCAGATAGCATGGCTGATGAATTGTAACCATCATGCCCTACACCCCCAATCCAAACACCAGCTGGAAGGACTCCGCCGCCATCAAACCAGACTGGCTTCCTCTCAGCACCGCCATAGCATTGATGACTTCCCTGGAACGTGGGTGAGGTGCTTTCCGGATGACATCCTTATAGACACCTACCGCCTTAACCTTCTCAGCCAAATCTTCCTCGCTTACGCCGACAAACACATTCGGAACAAAAACTCCATTGGCCGTACTTACATTCCAGTCCGTAGAGGACGGAACCTCCATATACATAATCTTCCGGATTGGCTGGATATTCGCAATCTGCCTCATAGGGAGCTTCGATGCTTCCATGCAGCACTCCGATGTGATGCCATGATCCACATGAACATCCGCCGGGTGGTGAGTAATCAGAACATCCGGCTGGCAGTCTCTAATCGCCGCCTCGATGAACCGGACAATGGCATGATGGTCTTCATCCTTGAACCTCATGCACCCGAAATCTCCGACATAGGACTTCTTCACTCCCAGGATGGCGTGGCTGGATGCAATGCCGTCCTCCAGGTTATCATCCCTGGTAGGACTCCAATGACTGAGCAGGCAGACATAGACTTCATCGCCGTTTCCAGCTGCCTTGTGCATCATCGCACCGGCTCCCAGGACTTCATCATCCGGATGTGCCGCAACTATCAAATACCTCATTCCTGCTCCTCCTTTCCATTTTCACCATCTTTTTCATCATCTTCGGAAGGTTGGTTTGCTTCCGGCGGTTTCTCGACTATCTGTGCCTTCATCTGATCGTACCAGATTGCCCTTGCCTTTATCTTCCGCTTTTTGGTGATAGCAACCTTCCTGCCTTCGATACCGAGTTTCCTTATCAAATCGTTATAGTCAATCTCACTCTTACAGACTATCATCACATAGTTGTACTTCTCGTACCGGATCAGTTCCATGTCCTCAATCTTCCGTTCTTCCGGATTTTCATTGTTGAGGTCAATTCCCAAATCCAGGTTGAGGTCCGCAGTCCAGTCAGCCAACAGTTCCAAATCCCATTCGCCGGCATGGGTGTTATCCATGATGTTGATTGAGCGAAGTTCTGCCTCCGAATATCCTATCAGTTTCTTAACATCGACTTCGATGTCCGGATCACGCCTCGCAAGTATGATGGACCTCTGGTTTCCAGCAATCACATTATTGTGTTCGTCAACAACAAAAACGCCGAAGTCACCGAACAAATCCATCGACCGTTCAAGCTCCTCAGCTTTCTTCTTTGAAATCTTCCTGGGATTTCCAAAATTGTGTTTCAGATCACCGACACGCATCTTACACACTTCTATTCTTTTCATGGTTTATCGCACTCTCCTTTTATGCTATAATTCTTCCCAAAGGAGGAAAGACAATAATGAACAATACATACCCTGGTCCTTTAAGGACCGCAAACTACTCCGGCTCCTATCAGAGGAAGCTGACCGGGCTGGAGCATCTTGTGGATGGCGGTAAAGTCCTGCCGTTCCACATTGCCGAGTTTTGGCAGTGGGCTTATTCCGATATGCTCCGCAACACAAACAGAGGGGTGCTTGCGGAGTTCGTTGTAAAAGCTGCCCTGGAACTAGGGGGAATTTACACCAACACCGACATCCGTTCCAACTTTGAGCCTTACGACCTCGTAGGACCAAATATCGAACAAGCGTTTACCCCCCCGAAAAATTGGAAGTTTCCAACTCTACTGAATTTCTGCCATGCCGCATAGAAGTGAAATCGGCTGCCTACGTCCAGGCATGGGAACCGCATCCTGGAACTACGCCTAGAATTTCTTTCAGCATAGCACCGGCAAAAGTGCCAGACGAAATCGGCGATTACCGTCCGGATGCAGAACGCCAGCGCAATTCCGACATATACGTTTTCGCTATCTATACAGCGACTACAAAAGAACAGAACATTTTCGACATGAGCCTTTGGAAATTCTATGTCATCAAAACATCTGTCCTTAATGAAAAGTGCGGTGAGCAGAAAACAATCTCTCTCACCAAACTGGAGACTTTGGGGTCTCCGGAGCTGTCATTCAATGAACTCTGTCCGGCAATACTGAGTGCTTGCGAGGACATTTCTTCCGACAGCAAAAAAGACCGTCCTCAATGAGACAGTCCTGCTCGTTAATTGGTACACCGCACAGCAAAACGCCCAGGGAGGTTATCCTTGGGCGTTCTTTCATGCACTTTTGGGAAGAAAAACTACATGGCTCTGTGTCGGTGGTGACATTATGGGTTGTTGGCTGTTTATCATATTACAACTTTCCCATTCGCAGGTAAAGTGCAACTTTTTCGCACGATGCCTTCACTTGCCTCTGTTTTTCTTTGAACGCTCCCTTTTTGCCTTGATTTCACGCTTTCTCAGTTCTACCATCTTAGCCCCATCAACTCCAAAAAACAGGACTGCCAGGTCATCATACGCTCTCTCTAAAGTGCGGTACACATTGCTTTTATCAATGCTCTCCACATCGGCAACTTCATCTGCTGTCAGAGACTCCTCCCGGAGATACATCATTTCAACTATGCGGTATCTTCGGGCTACATCCTGCTCCTTAGACTTCTCGCACTCCTTTTGGTAATTCTCCAGCTGAACATCGACATGGTTCATCAGCATCCCGGTAATTATCCGGTTCCGGTTTGTACTTGTGAGATCAAACTCATTCATACGGATTTTTCCGAGCATATTATCAAAAATCTCCGCAAGCGTGGCATCAGTGACGGTATTTGCATCGTACACTGAGGTATCCTTCATCCGCTTCAGCCGCTTGTAATGGATAATGAGCAGCTTTGCACTGTACCGGCATTTCTCGGCTTGCTGCTGTATCTGCTCCTCCTGCTCCCTCTTGTATGTACTGATTGCTTTTTCAGCGGCAACCTCGGCAATCATTGCCAGTTCACTCTCCGTTACCACATATTTCTTCACATTACTTCCCATCTGTGCATTACCTCCTTGACATTCTCTTAATAACCTCCTATAATAGGAGTTGCAAACGTATTAGAGAACGAAGGCTGTGCTGCATAGGCGGCATGGTCTTTTCCTTTTGCCCTATCCCTTGAAGTCTCTACAACAACCGCCGTAGGTTTCCTCAATGTGAACCAGCAGCTTCTGTAATATCTGATACTGCTCATTGCTTTCATCAAGACCAACCTCATTCTGGAGTCCTATAATATTTGCAATAATGCAATCTTTGCAATAAGCCGCTCCTCTGTTAAATTCGCTCACATTTTTCACCTCTTGTTTCTGTGCTTTCCTGCCATAGGGCAGGTGGCGAAGTGCGATACATAGCCATAGCCATCGGCTTCGTCAACACTCACATTCGCATCACAAGCTATTACATCCCCAGAAGGAAGGACAATTCTGTCCTTGCCTCCAGGGTTCTTCTTGAAATTCACGAATGTAGGGTTGACCGGCATACTCTTTCCGGACTTCATACGGATGAACATGATCCTCTCACCGCAACTTCTACATTGTGATACATCTCCCATAAACTACTCCTTCTTGGAAGCATCAATAGCTTCCTTCATAATCTCCATAGCATCCTCCAGGCAGACAGTAAGCATAACTCCAGTTGCCATATCTCTGATCCCGAAGGTTCCAATCTCAACGCTCGCCGTAATATGTGCCTGGCTCTTATCTCTCTGCTGGAAGGCAGCTTCGCCCTCCGCCGGATTTTCCAGGAA
>JAETTS010000140.1 GCA_021769025.1 Enterocloster bolteae | reverse complement strand
GAAAATGGCAGTTCCATAGGCAGGAAGCGGATATGCGAAGGAGAATGGCTGTCCGTCGCACTCGCCTTTGGCGGAGCGATATACAACCTTCTGATCTCCTGTCTTGTAGGAACCGTGTGTCTCGTCTAAAAGAAGCGTGTAGCTTCCCTTTTTCGGTACGCCTACCCGATAGTCTGGCCTTGCCATAGGAGTAAAATTGCAGATAAATAAAAGGCTTTGCTTTCCCGTCACACCGTGGCGGACAAAACTGAATATACTGCGGTCCTGATCATTGGCATTGATCCACTGGAAACCGTTCCAGTCATAGTCCTGGCTGTACAAAGCAGGATACTTTTTGTACAGATGCAGAAGATCCTTAAAATAATTCTGAAGATCCCTGTGAAGCGGCTCATCTGCCAGGTGCCAGTCCAGAGCCACCTTCTCATCCCACTCATGGAACTGACCGAAATCCTGTCCCATAAACAGAAGCTTCTTCCCTGGATGGCCCATCATAAAGGTGTATCCTACCTTTAGATTGGCAAACTTATCTTCATAGATGCCAGGCATCTTGTTGATCATGGAACACTTTAAGTGAACCACCTCATCATGGGACAGCACCAGGATGAAGTTCTCGCTGGTGGCATACGTCATGCCGAATGTCATCTTGTTGTGGTTAAACTTGCGGAAGTAAGGATCTAACTTCATGTATTCCAAAAAGTCATGCATCCAGCCCATGTTCCATTTAAACTTAAAGCCCAGGCCGTCATCTTCCGGTTTGGCAGTAACCTTGGGCCAGGCGGTAGATTCCTCTGCGATAATCATAGCCCCATTGCCCCGGCCGCTTATGACGCTGTTCAGATGCTTGAAGAATTCGATGGCTTCCAGATTTTTATTATCTCCATACTTATTGGGCACCCAGTTTCCAGCGCTGCGCCCGTAGTCTAAGTACAGCATGGAGGCAACAGCATCCACACGCAGGCCGTCAATGTGGTATTTCTCTATCCAGTAGATGGCATTGGCGATCAGGAAGTTGGAAACCTCATGTTTACTGTAGTCAAATACTTTGGTACCCCAGTCCGGGTGTTCCCCTTTCCGTGAGTCCGCATACTCGTACAGCGGCTCTCCGTCAAAATCCGCCAATCCGTGGGCATCCTTGGGGAAATGGGCAGGAACCCAGTCCAGTATGACGCCGATTCCCTGCTTATGGAGATAATTCACAAAGTACATAAAGTCCGTCGCCGTTCCATAGCGGGAAGTCGGGGCATAATACCCTGTAACCTGATACCCCCAGGAGCCGTCAAATGGGTGCTCTGCAATGCCCATCAGCTCTACGTGGGTATACCCCATCTCTTTTACGTATGCAGCCAGTTCATGGGCAGCTTCTATGTAGGTGTAAAACCCGTCTTTTTCTTCCCGATCCTGCTTTTTCCAGGATCCCAGATGGACTTCATAGATGGAAAGCGGGCTGGAGAGAAGATCCTGTTCTTTCCGTTTTTTCATCCAGGAATCATCCTTCCATTTAAAGCCGGAGATATCCCGTGTGATGGATGCCGTGCCAGGACGGTATTCCGCTCCGAATGCATAGGGGTCACATTTAAACAACACTTTGCCGCTTGAGGTGGTGATGGCATATTTGTACAATTCACCGCTTCCAAGGCCTGGAACAAAGATTTCATAGATTCCGGATGTCTCCAGCTGCTTCATAGGGCTCCGTTCCAGATCCCAGTTGTTGAAATCTCCCACAAGGGATACGGATACAGCATGAGGTGCCCACACGGCAAAATACATGCCGTCTTTCCCCTTGTAATTCCTGGGATGGGCTCCTAATTTCTCATAGATCTCATAGTGGGTTCCTTCCCCGTAGAGATAACGATCCATCTTTGTAACAAACCCCGTTCCTGCTTCTTTTTTGCTACGTGCCATAAGTTTATTCCTCCCTGATTTTCAGGACAGCCCCCCGGCCGCCTGTGATTGTAACTGTAACCTGCCCATTGTTGATGGGAAGGGTTGTGTGATCCAGCAGATTCTCCGCAGAGGAGGCATGAATGGGAACCGGGATATTCATGACAGCCGGTGCCTCGTCATTATTGACTGCTTTTAAGAGAACCGATTGATCTGCAAACAGGGCAAATGCATACTGACTTGTAGTCAGAAGCATTTCTTTGTAACGTCCCCCTTGAAGTTCCTCTTTGTCTTTATGAATGAGTCCCAGTTTGGCAATGTAGTCGGTCAGATCCGTGTGATAGGTTGCTTCCTCAGAGATGGAGATCTGAGGGCGCAGAACCTGGTCGCTGTCCCGGGTTCGTTTTCCTTCGATTCCCCATTCACTGCCGTAGTAGATGGAAGGGATGCCAGGAAGCGTGAATAAAAGGGTATAGACAGAGTACAGATGGTCTCTGTTGTTGACCTTGCTGGCCAGCCGGTCTTCATCATGATTGTCCACAAATGTATACAGCTGATAGCCTACCTGCTCCAGCCTCCGTATGGTATGTGCAATCTCAAATTAATTGTGGTCATTGTGACCAGAATACAGGCCTTTGTGCAGTTCATAGTTAGTGACAGAGTGAAGCATCTCCGGATTGACCCAGCGGGCATATTCTCCGTGAATCACCTCGCCCATCAGCCAGAATTCTTCCTTCATGGAGGCAGTCTGGCTGCGCAACTCTTTCATGAAACCAAAATCCAGGACATTGGCACAATCCAGCCGGATTCCGTCAATATCGAATTCATCGATCCAGAATCGGATCACATCGAATAAATATTCCTTTACCTGAGGATTTTGAAGATTCAGGCAGGGAAGCTCGGCATGTCCCTGCCATGCATCATAACCAAAGGGATCTCCCCAGCCAAAGTTCACGCCCCGGTACCAGTCTTTGTAAAGAGAAGCTTCCCGGCGCTCCCTTATATCCTGAAAGGCAAAAAATTCACGCCCGGTATGGTTGAACACGCCGTCCACCACCACACGGATTCCTGCATCGTGGCAGAGGGAGACAAAACGGCGGAATCCTTGATTGTCCCCAAGGCGGCGGTCCACCAGCTTGTAATCCTTTGTGTCATACCCGTGGGAAGAGGATTCAAATAACGGACCGATATACAAACCAGTGCATCCCAACGCTTTCATATGGGGAATCCAGCACTCCAGTTCACTCATGCCATCAAAAACCGCGCCCTCTCTGTTCTGCTTCGGCGCACCTAACAGCCCAAGGGGATAAATGTGATAAAATACTGCCTTCTCATACCATGTACTGCCCATAACACCAATCCTCCAAATTACATAAAATTATGATGCCATTCTTATGATGAAAGCTCCATCTCCAGGTTTTTAAACCTGCGGAGCAGGAACTGATACCGCAGCTGGGCTGCGTTCAGCTCGTAGATGTAGCAGTCGATTAAAGTGGGATCAACTACCTGTTCAAAATGATTCCTTGCGGAGTCAATGCTGTGGCGGGTCTTTTCAATCTCCTGCTGAAGTTTCTGACGTTCCAGATAGAAGGTCAACGTTCTTTTTTTGTCTTTTCTTCGTTTCATCGTGATATCATCTCCCAGAATTTGATAAATACAGTATTTCTGGAAAAGAGTGAGAATATACATGAAACCACATATATTTTACCATTTCCAGGCTTTGTGGTCAACGAATATGTTGGCTTAAAAATAATACTTGACATTTCGTAAGATTGTGTGCATAATAGAGTCATAGTCAGCACGCATCATTCTAAGTGCTAAATTTTATTGTTTGTCCAGTTCGGACATATTTCCATGAGATGTTAATTGGAGCGTTTTTATGTATGTGGATTAGGCTTTGAGGGGAAGGAGGTGATTTTTGTTTTTGCAGATATGTGGATTGTGCTGGTGATTTTGTTTGGAGGAGCCTTTTATGACGTAAAGGAACAGCGGGTTCCCAACTGGTGGGTGCTATGCGCCTTGCTGTGCGGTCTGGGGCTTTGTGTACTGACGGCAAAGGAAGGACAGGAACTTGCATCTGTTCTGAAGTATGGAACCAGGTTGGCGGCGGTGACCGGTGTGATGTTTCCTCTGTTTTTGTTTCGGGTCATGGGGGCAGGGGATATCAAGATGATGGCAGTGATAACCGGATGCCTGGGATTTCCCGCAGGGATCAAGGTTATACTGTGGGGATTTTTGATCGGGGCAGTTCTGGCCCTAGTAAAAATGCTGATACATAGAAGCTTGTTAAAGCGTCTGAATGTTCTGACAGCCTATATCAGGCGGTTGTTCCTGACAAAAGAGATTGTGCCGTATTATGTAGCAGGCCGGGATGGAAACCAGGCTGTGATTCCGTTTACCTTATGCCTGTTTCTGGGATATCTGTGGTATATGATCATGATGATTTAAAGGGCAAAAGATGTAACTATTTATAGAAAGGAGAGGGATATGGAAAAAGTTATAGCGGTTTACGATGTAGATCCAGTGTATGCCCAAAGATTTGCAGATGTGGTAAACCAGAAGGAGAAGGTTCCGTTTGAGGTAATCCCATTTACGACGCTGGAGAAGCTTAAAGAATTTGTAAACCACAATTCGGTAGAAATTTTGTTGGTCAGTGATTCTGTGCCGAAAGAACAGGTTGAGGAAATCAAAGCCGGCTCTGTAGTGACATTGGCGGAAGGCGAGGTGGTAAGCGCTCAGGACAGCTATCCCAGCGTCTACAAATATCAGGCGGCGGACAGTGTCATTCGGGAAGTGATGGCCTGCTATTGCGAGCAGCCTGTGGAGAATCCCCTTGTGATGACTGGTAAAAGGAGCAGGGTATTAGGTGTGTATTCCCCCATTGGCAGATGTTTAAAGACCTCCCTGGCACTGACGCTGGGACAACAGCTGGTGAAAGAGGGAACGGTTCTCTATGTAGGGCTTGAAGAGTTCTCCGGATTTTCAAAGTTTATTGACGGACAGTGTAAAAGTGATTTTTCAGATGTGCTTTATTTTTTCCGGCAAGGAAATCTGGATATTATGCGTTTGCGAAGCCTGGCCTATACATGGAAGGAGATGGATTATCTTCCGCCGGTCCGCTACCCGGAAGACTTAGAGCAGCTTACAGGGGAGGAAGCTGGTATTCTGGTGGAAAAACTGGCGGCGGAAATGGGATATCGCTATATCATCGTGGATGTGGGAAGGCCGGGAAGGAATCTTCTTCCTGTGCTGGAGGGATGTGATGTGATCTATATGCCGGTAAAAGAGGACGGAGTTTCGTCATCAAAATTAGAGGAGTTTGAAGAATATTTGGATATTACAGGCCATCAGCCTATGCGGGAGAAAATAAGGCGGGTAAAATTGCCGTATCACAGTAGTTTTGGAAGGCGAGATACCTATGCGGAACAGCTTTTGTGGGGTGAACTGGGAGACTATGTAAGACAGCTTCTGAAGGGGGCACCGTGGAAATGACAGGAAGGATGGTACGGCGAAAACCAGAGGGAGGCCAGAGGGAGGAACCGTTAGAGAACAGGCAGTGGGATGAAAAGACGGGAGACGGGCTGAATGAGGAGAATCAGGGGGCGGGGAAGCAGGCAGAGAGGAAGCAGGCAGAGAGGAGACAGGCAGAGAGGCAGGAGGGCAGGTTAAAGGCAGAGAATTGGGCGATGAGACAACAAGGGGATATGGGGAAGAACCAGCAGAACAAGGAGCAGAGGAAAGTAAGGCAGAGACAGCTTCGGGAGGCGATCCGGACAGAAATTAACCAACTGCAGCAAGTGGAAGACGACCAGCTTAAGGAAAGGATAGACCGCCACATTTTGGATATGGGAGAACGGGAATATCTCCCATTGGCAGAGCGCCTGATGCTGCGAAACAATCTGTTTAATTCTTTTCGAAAATTGGACATTCTTCAGCAGCTTATGGACAATCCAGATATTACGGAGGTGATGATAAACGGGAAAGACCATATTTTTGTGGAAGAGAAAGGGATGATGCATTCCTGGGATTACGAGTTTGAGTCTGGAGAACAGCTGGAAGACATGATTCAGCAGGTAGTTAGCAGGGTAAATCGGATTGTAAATGTGGCCACGCCCATTGCAGATGCCAGACTGGAGGATGGCTCCCGTGTCCATGTGGTACTGCCACCGATTTCCCTGGACGGCCCTATCATGACCATTCGCAAATTTCCACAAACCATTACCATGGATATGCTGGTAAATTTTGGAACCATCAGCCGGGAAGCATCCCAATTCCTTGGAAAAACCGTGCGGGCCGGGTATAACATTTTCATCAGCGGAGGAACGAACTCAGGGAAGACCACATTTTTGAATGCATTGTCTGCGTTTATCCCTGAGGATGAGCGGGTGATTACTATTGAAGATTCGGCGGAGCTTCAGATTCAGCATGTAAAAAATTTAGTCCGCCTGGAGACGAGGGCACCCAATTCCCAGGGAGAGGGGGCCATAGGGATCGGAGATTTGATCAGGGCATCTTTGAGAATGAATCCCAACCGCATCATTGTAGGAGAAGTAAGGGGAAAAGAGGCTCTGGAGTTGCTAAACAGTTACAATACCGGTCATGACGGCGGCCTTTCCTCCGGACATGGCAACAGCCCGAAAGATATGCTGGCCCGCCTGGAGACCATGGTCTTGATGGGAGCGGAATTACCTCTTCCTGCTATCC
>JAETTS010000139.1 GCA_021769025.1 Enterocloster bolteae | reverse complement strand
CTGTGGGGCTGCAATGGAAGGGCGGCAGAACTGGAGAAGCCATACTCGTTTGGGGAAAGGAGTTTTCCCATCCAGTTGGAGACAGCAGAGCGGGAACATGAGGCGCTGTTTGCGTCAGATTTGTGTGTGGTAAGCGATGAAAGTGTATTTACACCGGAGGAAACCACCTCAGAGGCAGCAGCGCTTTTCGATATATCCGGACACCAGGTGTTATATAGTAAACATGCGTTTGAGAGGCTGTATCCGGCCAGCACGACAAAAGTGATGACCATTCTTCTGGCAGTGAAATACGGCGATTTGTCTGACTCTGTCACGGTGACGGAGGAAGCGATGATATCAGAGGCCGGAGCGACGTTAGCCAACTTAAAGCCAGGGGATGTATTGACTCTGGAACAGCTTTTGTATGGCCTTATGCTGCCTTCCGGCAATGACGCGGGGGCGGCCATTGCCATCCACATGGCTGGAAGCATTGAGGCTTTTGCGGATATGATGAACCAGGAGGCATTGGCTCTGGGGGCTACAGGGACTCATTTTACCAATCCCCATGGCCTGACAGATGAGAATCACTATACGACAGCGTATGACCTGTATCTGATCTATAATGAGGCGTTAAAGTATCAGAAATTTCGGGATGTGACCCGGACTACCATGTACACGGCGGATTATGTAGACGGCGAAGGCAATCCGGTGACCAAGACTTGGGAAGGCGGCAACTGGTATATGGTAGGCCAGAGGGAGACACCGGAAGGGCTGGTTGTCTTTTCCGGCAAGACCGGAACCACCCAGGCGGCAGGGTATTGTCTTATCATGGCATCCAGAGATCAGGAGAACAAAGAATACATTTCTGTGGTTTTAAAGGCCCCCAGCAGGCCAGGCTTATATGACAATATGACAAAGATAATTACTAAAATTGTCGATTAGTGATTGCCTTTTCTATTTATTTATACTATAATTAAAGAAAAACAAATGGACTTTTCATACAAAACCAATAAACTCAAGGAGGGCATGTAATTATGGTGCAGATTATAGCAGGAAAAAAGGGAAAAGGGAAAACAAAACATCTGTTGGACAAAGCAAATGCGGTGATTAAAGAGGCAGAGGGGTCCATTGTATATCTGGATAAAAGTTCCAAGCATATGTATGAGTTGAACAATAAGATCAGGCTGATCAATGTGAAGGGATTTGATATTACAGACAGTTCAGGGTTTATTGGATTTATTTGTGGGATTATCTCTCAGGATCATGACCTGGAGATTATGTTTTTGGACAGCTTTTTGAAGCTGGCTTGCCTGGAAGGACAGGATATTTCCGAGACCATTGCAGAGTTGGAGGCTATTGGACAGAAATTCCATGTAACATTTGTGTTGAGTGTTTCCATGGATGCGGACGAGCTTCCTGAGAATGCGAAGAAGGATGTTATTATTTCCTTATAAGAAGAAGAGAAGGTTGACCGCCTGGGTGCCGGACTGTATGAACGGGGCCCGGACGGTTTTTGTGTTGAGGTGAGACAAAAGGAGGATCATGTGATGAGAATGCTGGACATTGGAGAAGAACTTAAGGGGAATGCATATCCTGGGAGAGGAATTGTGATCGGCAAAACGCCGGACGGGAAGAAAGCTGTGGCGGCATATTTTATTATGGGGAGAAGTGAGAACAGCAGGAACCGGGTGTTTGTGGAAGATGGGGAAGGAATCCGGACCCAGGCATTTGACCCGGCAAAGCTTACGGATCCCAGCTTGGTGATCTATGCGCCGGTAAGGGTGCTGGGGAACAAGACCATTGTGACCAACGGAGATCAGACAGATACCATCTATGAGGGGATGGACAGACAGTTGACCTTTGAACAATCTCTGCGTTCCAGGGAGTTTGAGCCGGACGGCCCTAACTACACGCCTCGGATTTCTGGAATCCTCCATGTAGAGAAGGGAACATACAATTATGCTATGTCCATTTTAAAGAGCAATAACGGAAGTCCAAAAGCATGCAATCGTTTTACTTTTGCCTATGAGAATCCAAAGGCCGGGGAAGGGCATTTCATCCATACCTATATCGGGGACGGGAATCCCCTGCCCAGCTTTGAGGGGGAGCCGAAACTGGTGGGAATCCTGGATTCTATGGAAGGGTTTACCAACCTTTTATGGACCAGCTTGAATGAAGAGAATAAGGTGTCCCTGTTTGTCAGGTACATAGATATTGCCACGGGAGCTTATGAGACGAAGATTGTCAATAAGAATCAGGGATAGCAGAGAGATAATAAGAAAAACTAAAGAAAGGCTGCAGGCAGTGAAAAGGGTGCAGCCCCATGATTGATGAGAGGAAAGGGAAACCATGAAAGAATTGGAATTGAAATATGGATGCAATCCGAATCAGAAGCCATCCAGGATTGTTATGAATGAAGGGAAGGAACTGCCTATCACTGTTCTTAGCGGAAAACCGGGATACATTAATTTTCTGGATGCCTTTAACGGCTGGCAGCTGGTAAGAGAATTAAAGGCGGCTACAGGGCTTCCGGCGGCAGCTTCTTTTAAACATGTATCTCCGGCAGGGGCGGCAGTAGGGCTCCCTCTTGACGAGACCTTAAAGAAGATTTATTGGGTGGATGATATGGGGGATCTGTCTCCTCTGGCATGTGCCTATGCAAGGGCAAGGGGCGCGGACAGAATGTCTTCCTTCGGTGATTTTATCTCCCTGTCGGATGTGTGTGACGTGGATACAGCCAGGATTGTGAAGAGAGAAGTGTCTGACGGGATTATCGCTCCTGGTTATGAGCCGGAGGCTTTGGAGATACTGAAGGAGAAGAAAAAGGGGAATTACTGCGTGATCCAGATTGATCCGGATTATGTTCCGGAGCCGTTGGAGCGTAAGCAGGTATTTGGTATTGTGTTTGAGCAGGGAAGAAATGAGCTGGATATCAATGAAGAACTTCTGGCCAATGTGGTTACCGAGAATAAGGAGATTCCAAAGGAGGCGAAAAGGGATCTTTTAATTGCTTTGATCACCTTAAAGTATACCCAGTCCAATTCCGTGTGTTATGCCAAAGACGGGCAGGCTATCGGTATCGGTGCCGGGCAGCAATCCAGAGTCCACTGTACCAGGCTGGCAGGCAATAAGGCAGACAACTGGTTTTTGCGCCAGGCTCCCCAGGTGCTTTCCCTTCCATTTGTGGACGGTATCAAAAGGGCTGACAGGGACAATGCCATCGATGTGTACATCGGAGAGGAATATATGGATGTATTGGCGGACGGTATGTGGGAGAAGACCTTTAAGGTGAAGCCGCCTGTATTTACCAGGGAAGAGAAACGGGCATGGCTGGATCAGATGAAGGGTGTGGCCCTGGGATCCGATGCGTTCTTCCCGTTCGGGGATAACATTGAGCGGGCTTATAAGAGCGGCGTGGAGTATATCGCTGAGCCAGGAGGCTCCGTGAGGGATGACCAGGTGATCGAGACCTGTAATAAGTACCATATGGCTATGGCATTTACCGGGATCCGCCTGTTCCATCACTGATTTGGCCTGTTATAAAAATAGTATAAGCTGCATAAGAAAGTGTAAAAGCACTTTGAAAGCCACCGGAGCATAAACTTTTATTAAGTTTCGCTTTTAGGTGGCTTTCTTTGAAAACTTTTCTTAAACCCCTGACGGCCCGTGAGGAGCGGGAGTGCCTGGAACGCTTAAAAGAGGGCGACCAGGAAGCCAAAATGGCATTGATCGAACATAATATGAGACTGGTTGCCCATGTGGCAAAAAAATATCAATATACAGATTATGAGACAGAAGACTTGCTTTCTGTGGGAACCATCGGATTGATCAAGGCTGTCAATACCTTCAATGCAGACCGAGGCTCCAGGCTTGCCACATACGCGGCAAAGTGCGTGGAAAACGAGATATTGATGCTCCTCAGAGCTCATAAGAAGTATTCCAGGGAGGTATCTCTCTATGAACCCATCGGCGTAGACAAGGATGGAGAGACGGTCAGTCTGGTGGATGTGGTGGAAGCGGAAAACCGAAATACCCTGGATGAATTGATTCTGGATCAGGATGTGAAGGAATTGTATCAGGCCTTTCAACAGTGCTTAAGGCCCAATGAACAGACCGTAGTACAAATGCGATACGGGCTTTTCGGTGGGAAGGAGTACACCCAGAGAGAAATCGCCCAGACCATGGGAATCTCGCGGTCTTATGTGAGTAGGATCGAGAAAAAGGCGGTGGAGAAGTTGCGGCGGGGGATGGAGTGTTTGGGGTAGGCATATAGTATAGGTATAAAACTGACAGAGTACAGAAATAAGGTGGGGATGAAGCAAGGAAAGCCATAGGGGACAGGACTTGCTTTGTCCTTGTTTTTTAGTTGTAAAGAGGTGGAAAATCAATTATAATCAAGGTAAAGAAATCTTTGGACGAAAAATAGTTATAGAAGCTTTGCAAAATAGAGAAAATCTATGAAAGAATGAGTGATGCAATAAAGGATATAGGGAGAGGGTATAAGAACAAGGGTAGTAGGGATAGGAATTCAGAACTTTGAGAAATTGATAACAGAGTCTTGCTTTTATATTGATAAGGCGGGGGGTATTAGAGAGGGGTGGGAGAATAAAGATGATGTGACATTGATTACACGCCCTAGACATTTTGGAAAAACTCTAAATATGTTGGAGAGGTTCCTTAGAATACGAAGATAAGGGAGAGATATTTGAAGGATTATCCATATGGAGTGATGAAAAATATCAAAAACTTCGGGGAACATATCCGATGATTTTTTAAGTTTTGTAGATATGAAAGCAAGTTATTTTTCTCTTGCAAAAAAATTTGTATGGTTATACAAAAATTGTTTAGCAAATTATGCTGGGATTGACAGCGGTCTATCAGATAGGTATGTGAACACATCAAACTGGGAAAGCGGTTATGGATAGTATGGTGTGGTGCTGGAGCCTAAAGGGCAGGAGGATTGTTCTGTTATCATGGAGTTTAAGGTGCGGGATCCTATGGAAGAAAAAGCTTGGAAGAGATGGCATCAGAGGCTTTGCTGCAAATTGAAAGAAGTATGTGGTAGCTTTAGAAAGCAGAGGGATTGCATTGGAACAGATTCGTAAATTTGGATTTGTATTTGAGGGCAAAACTGTTTTGATAAGAAATAAATGAAAATTTTTGGATTTAAATTAGTATAAGATGTAGTATAGAGAAGACAAAAACAAAAGAAAATCAGATGATAGAATGAACTTTGGAATATAAATATGAGGCTAGACAGATGAAAAAGAAATACCAAATATTGGTGGCAAAGACAGGCAGAGATATAGAAGAGGCATGGCTGCCGCTGTGGATGCATTTAAGAGATACTGCCGGCGTGATGAAGAAGCTGGTGTCAAAGTGGGTTCCAAAATCTATCTTTTCTGTAGCTGAGATGGAGTATGAACCATTTGGGGCAGCAGCAGTATTTCTGGCAGCCACCCATGATATAGGAAAGGCAACCTCCTATTTTCAAAGCATCATAATAGGAGCCTGGATAGATAAATACGCTGAGATTGCGGAGAGAGGTTTTACTCTGAAAAAATCATACAGGGCGGCAGGAAAGACACCCCATGCCTATGCAGGACAATGGATTCTCCAAAGCGATGTTATAGGGTTTGGTGTTCATGAAAGTCTAGCAATGGTAGTGGGAGCCCATCATGGCAAACCCATAGGTGCGGATTCGATCATGGGAGAGCCGGATCTGATCCGGCTGTATCCGATGAATTTCTTTGGCACAGAGAAGATGGATGAAACGAAAGATCTGTGGAAGGAAGCCTGGAAAAATATTGTGGATGAAGCGCTGAGATTGGCAGGTGTTCAGGCAGTCAGCGATTTGCCAGTTCTGACACTGGAGGCTCAGGTACTGCTCTCAGGGCTTCTGATTGTGGCAGACTGGATTGCAAGCAACACAGCGTTTTTTCCGTTAGTCCCGTTGGAAGAATATGGGGATGAACGTGTATATCCGGAAAGAATCAACAGTGGGTGGGAGCGGGCGGATTTTCCCGAGGGATGGCATTCCGAAGTGGAGCGGATGGATGAAGAGGAATTTAGAGAGCGTTTCGGTTTTTCGCCCAATGAAGTGCAGAACTCCATGATGGAAGCCGTGAACAATGCCAAAGATCCCGGTATATTCATTCTGGAGGCCCAGATGGGAATCGGAAAGACGGAGGCCGCGCTGGGAGCAGTAGAGATATTGGCATGCAAAAGGGAGGCGGGAGGAATTTTCTACGGACTTCCTACTCAGGCGACCAGTAACGGTCTTTTTGACAGACTGTACCAATGGGGAGCAAAAGTTTCGCAGGAGACCGTGAATGCGATCCGGCTTGCCCACAGCTCTGCGGAGTTTCATGAGGAGTATCATCAGCTGATGATGAAAGGCAAGGTGTATGTGGACGATGACGGACAGGACAGAGGGGGGATGGAGGTGAATCCTTGGTTTCAGGGAAATAAGAGAGCGCTTTTGGCAGATTTTGTTATAGGGACTGTGGATCAGTTTTTGATGGCTTCCTTAAGACGGAAACACTTTATGTTGAGGCATGTGGGCCTGGCCGGAAAAGTGGTGGTTATTGATGAATGCCATGCATATGATGTCTATAT
>JAETTS010000138.1 GCA_021769025.1 Enterocloster bolteae | reverse complement strand
GCAGGTTTGATGAAGATCTGTACCAGGAGTTATGTATCACATTGTTAAAGTGCATCCAGTTATTCCGGATGTAAGGAGCAGGCGGCAGGAGAGGGGGATTCTCCCTCTCTCTGCTGTCTGTTCTTTTGAATTCTGTACCTGTGCAGAGCCGTTGTTTGCTCGTGGCCGGGGATTTAATGGCTTTGCATTTTTCTTATGCAGATGCTGTATACTCCGGATAACGGATTTGAACCGCCTGCCAGAAGTAGGGGGCATAGGAACAGCAGAATAAATCCTCCGCTGTATATCGTCTGCATTCATCCAGCTGCTCCTCTGGGGTTTCATAATCATAAACACTGGGCGTGTGGTTACAGTACAGGCCGAAAGCCATTCTGACGACCCTCATGCTTCCACTGGTCTGCCAGCCCTCCCGAAGACATTCCGTTTTTACGTTACCTGTGGCGAAATCATAAATACGGTCAATATTGCGTCTGGTATCACTGCTGATTCCAAGGCAGTAGCAGAGAGCGTTATGATAAACGTCTGCCTGCCTTACTCTTTTGAGGCTTTCATAATAGAAGATTTTATGTTCTTCACAGATAAAAAGGATATTTTCTTTATTATGTTCACTCATATTCTGTCTCCTGTTCTTTCATATAATCATGGACATACCGATTGTTCCTGCAGTGGCTTTTATGAACCATATCTTTTTTTCCAGTCATGAAGGTATGCAGAATATCCCTCCGGATCAATTTCCAATAGTCTCTCCGGCCGGAACCGGTATTCCGGGTACTGGCAGTATCCGCTCCTGGCATATGTCCCGGTAGGAACTGCCAGCCCATGCCGTATGACCCACGCCAGGATTTCTTCGCCGTTATTGTTGGTGTCGATAAAGGCGCAGTTTTGAGGCCGGACGGAATCCAGATTGACAGTCAGGACATTCCAGGGTTCCGGTTCCCCATTTTCCCAGGCAGTCATTGTGATGGCGAGGTTCCCTTCCATATAGGAAGTGATTTTCAGTTCGATCTTATGAGTGGCTCCATATTTCTCCAAATCAAATGTTTTCATAGTGTTTCCTTTCTGTGTGTCTGTATCATGCTGCTGTTTTTGGCTTGTCCTGGGCTGGAAGGAGGATTCCTCCTTTGCTCATTTCCGCAGGTATCCATGTGTTGTCTTTCCACATACAGCCGCTTGCTTCGTTATAGAACTTGGGTGCTTTTGGTGGATCACCAAAGCATTCTTCATCCAGGTACAGGCAGATATGCCTATCATAAAAAGGAATGAGCGCCTGCTGGATCTGATCTTTTAATATAAATGCAAGTTCGTCAATTTCGTCAATATCCTGGCGCTTAAAGGCAGCCGCAGAGATCTCTTTCAGGATGCCGGATTGGTCAATAGCTGACTGGATCAGCGGCAGTGCCTCATCCATGAACCTTGCACGGATATGGATATTTCCCAGTGTAACCTGTCTTACATAATCGGTAGCTGTAGTGCTGATATTATGCCGTAGCTCATCAAAAGGCTTTTTATACCGTGTCTTTAATACCTCCAGTGAAACTGCAGCAAGGTTTCTTTTTAAAAGGTCAAGATATCCTTCCAGTGCTTTTCGTAATTCAATATTCTCCATATGCTCCCTCCAATCGTTTAAAACGAAATCTGCTTAAAAATCATCCTCCCAGGGTGTCATGGCATTTTCCGCGGGATAAGAAGAACTGTTTTCTGCCACCGGTTTTGTCTCTTCCGTTTTTTTCTCCGCAGACTTTTTCTGTCTGCGGACGGTGAGCGCCAGGGCCTCTTCCCCTACATCGTCCGAACGCTGTTTCCTGGTCTGCTTTTTGCGGCATTTTTCCACAGCAGCGGCATAATCGTAGCCGATGGCAGTCTGGAATTTCTCCGCGATCTCCCTTAACTTTCCAGCCTGGTATTCATAGGTGGCCTTGTGGAAGCCGGTCAGGTGCCACTGTTCACACACCAGATCCAGCATACGGGTGTAGTCCATAAGGGCGTTGATAGTCTTTAAGATGTCACCATAGCAGGTTTGCAGCTCGTGGGAGCCATCCAGGTCTACATAGGAGAGTGTAAGCTCCTGCTGCAGATATTCCTCTATCTCCATGTGGTGTGCCAGCACCGGCTCATAGATCTCCCTGGGAAGTTCCGGCATGTTTGCGGATGCAGTGCTTTCATTATTCATCCGGTTCACCTCCTGTCTGCGGCTGCAGAGTCGTAAGCCCGCTGACGATCATCTGGACGGCGGTGCGGTATCCACAGGAGTAGGATTGTTCTGCTATGGCGCTGTCTCTTTCGGAAACTGCCGTCTGGTACTGTTCAAAAAGCCTTTGGGACTGCCCCAGAGCAGGCAGCAGTGCTTGTTCTGCCTCTTTTACCTTCTGATCCAGCCTGGAGGGAACCGTAATGCATCCGTAAATGTCAAGCTCATAGTTCCCGTAAAACAGGTTATGTAAGAAGTCAGGCTCCCCTGTATCTGCCAGCTGTATGGCAACAGGAGCAGGCTTTGACAAGGCAGCAGCAATCTCCCGGAGCGCCTTGATCAGCTCCGGTATCTGGCAGTTAAAGAAATGACTGCCCATTTTTGTTTCGTGAAAATTCATCTGTGATCCTCCTTTCGTTGCCCTGCCCGTATGACTGGGCAGAGTGTTGTTTCTGCGGTATTTCATGCGATTTTCTGTTCGCCCCAATGGATGCAGAGTTTCCCGTTCTCATCCCGTTCCTGGCGCATCAGGAGGGAGAGCAGGTCGTAATCCACATCAAACCTGTCATAGATCTCATCCAGGTCCACATCCTGTCCTTTCATAAACAGGTTTAATTTTTCCTTTGCCAGCACCATCTGCATCAGGTTGGATTCAATGCTTCCGGCATAGGTAAGGAAATAGATGTCCTTGTGCTCCGTTGAGGTATACCGGATGAACCGGAAATAGAACTGGCTCATGCCGGAGTTGTTGTAATGCAGTTCCGGTATGATGACTTTGTTGACGTAATCAAAATTGACGCTGGAGGGGAGGCTCTGCTGGGTGCAGAGAAGTATCCCGTTTCCGCTGTCCTGCAGCGTCTGGCGAAGCGCCCGCCTTTTGGCAAAGCTGGTGTTGGCGCCGGTCACCACAAACAGGGGGCGGTCCGGCAGGTATTCCCGCAGTGCCTTTTCATAAGACTCCAGCACGGTAATGTGCCGGACTCCGATGGCAATGATCTCGTTTTCCCATTCGGCAGCCATCTCAACGGCGGCCATGACCTTCACCGGGGTATCCCCCGTGTATTCCTGTACCGTATCCGGGGCGGCGCCGATGCGCAGGAGCAATACGATCTGCTGGACCAGGCGCATCATGGAATCCTTCCTGGAATTGCCGGTGGAAGAAAAATAGTTATCCCGCATGGCATAAAATTCGTTTATCGCTTTCTGGTAGACTTCCTTTTCTTCCGGAGGGAACTGGAGCAGCACCTGGTGGATTTGCTTGATATCCTTGCAGGAAACCTCTTCAAAGGTCCTTGTAATCACGGTCTTCCCTAAAATATCGCTGAGGATATCCGCGTTGTAAATATCCTGGGTGCGCTTCTCCATGCCGAATACGGTTACCTTTTCCGGCAGATGGGAGGAGGCAAACAGGGAATACCCTTTCTTGTAGGCAGGGATTGGCTGTCCGAAATAGGGATTGCTGTCGCAGTCCGGCTCTTCATCCGCCTCTGCCTTTTTGTCATGGTGATAGATATACCGGTTCCAGGAGATCATGTTGATGGAATTGTTGTAGAGCAGTTCCAGCTGTGGTGCAAACTCTGAAATGTTGTTCCTGGTGCTGGTGCCCGTGGTGAGAAGTTTCATCCGGCAGCGGCGGAAACAGGAGAGTACCGCCTGGCTCCTGGCGCTGTCAGGGTTGGAAATTTCATCGCTCTCATCCAGTATGAGCTGGATGTTCTGGTGAAGAAGTTTCATTTGCTTCCGTAAATGTTTTTTATAAACGCTTACTTTGTTCAGTGTCAGCAGCACAAAATCTCCGGGCCGGACACGTTTCAGGTCCGCCAGACGCTTGATGAACACATACGGCAGGTCATAATTTGCCAATACCACGTCCCAGTTGTTGCGGATGGAGATGGCAGAGGATACTACCCACGTACTGTGTACGTTCTGGTTCTGCATCCGGTAAAGCCCCGTTGCAATGCCGGCCAGGGTCTTTCCGCTTCCCTGTTCCCACTGCAGCAGCGCATAGCGTTTCTGGAGGGTAAGGTTGATGTCGTGCCGCTGGATTTCATTCAGGCGGATTTGTTCCATACGGGAGGAATCCCACAGTGAAAAATCTGCCAGCCACTCAGCAATCGCCGGATCTTCATCCATTTCCGCATAGGGCATATTCTGTATCTCATATTCTGCCCGTTTCCTGCAAAGCAGCCGTTCATAGCCCGGATAGGACTCCGGGGTGTTTTCAAGAACTGCCTGATACACCGGCACAGGCAGGCGTTTGCTGTCCTTGATCTGCCGGCGTGCGGCTGCACTGTACCCTTTATAGGCAAACTCGCCTTTCCTTTTGACCAGACGGATACAGTCTGTTTCCGTCACAGGGTTCTGTTTTTTTAACGCTTGCCGGAGATAGGTGAGCACCTTGTTCTCCGTAAGCTGGACCCGGCACCATTGTTCATAACTCATATCGTGGGGCTGACGCTGGGTATAAAAGCGGTGCAGGTACTCACAGCATTTGGCATAGGATGGCCGGGTAAGCGGATGTGCCTTGATATGGTATAAGAGCTTCTGCGTCCGGTACCTGAAATCATCGGATGTATGGCGTGACCTTGCCAGCTCCAGCAGGATTTTGGACTGGTTATTCTCCAGCGCTGATTTGGCAAAGGCCAGTATCTTCTGATGGGTATATTCCGCATCCTTCCTGATATCAAAATCTTTCGGCAGGATGTAGTCGGCCTCTGTCCGGTACGGGTGGGGCTTCCATCCCTGGTCCGCCGTCTTTTTCTGCCAGAACTGCAGTTTTGTAGGGAAACTGCTGACGCCCAGGCAGGAAAAAGCATTGTCCGGGAACAGGACCTGCCCCAGAAAACTGAACCGGCTCTCCATTTCCCGGATCTGTCCCTTGTCAGTAAAATCATCTGCCAGAAAAGACTGGGGCACGATCAGCGCAAGGATTCCCAAAGGTTTCAATACCTCTGCTGCTTTCAGGCAGTAGTACATCTGGGAGGGTATCTCCCTGCCGCTTTTGGTCCACCACTTTAAATGAAAGGGCGGGTTCCCCACTACATAGTCAAAGCGTGTCTCCGGCTGGCAGGTGCGGATGTCCCGGCACTCCACCGTTGCTTCCGGATAAAGGAACTTTGCCACCTTCACGGCTTTTACATCCAGCTCACATCCGTAGATGTTTGCCTCTGTGGGGATAAAGTTGAAAAAACTCCCCATGCCGCAGGTAAGGTCTGCCACCAGGTCATGTTCAGACAATTTCAGGCAGGCCGTAATAAATTCACACAGGTGGGGCGGCGTAAAGAACTGGCCGTTTTCGATCTCTTTCTTTGCCTCGCTGTATGCATGGTAATTCTCGTAGTCCGCCTGTTCCAGACCATGAAGGCCGCCATCGCCGGTATAGGCATTATAGATATCCTCCGGACTGATGGAGCATTCCCCACAGCGCCCGCTGTCGATCAGGTACAGGACTTTTTCATTCAGTGCTTTCCGTTTATCCTGGGGGATGGGTTCCTCCTGATAAGCATATTTCATTTGTATCACCTCGCTAACATATGGTTTTCATATAGTCCTCTATAAACTGGGAGGCATGGGCTTCACTGGTAAATTTCAGATCAACCCTTCCGTTCTTGAACATTCGCAGGGACTGGATTTTTTCACAGTCGGGGAATTCATATTGGTTGTCAGGGCAGTCATATCTGTTAAGGATTCTCGACAGACTGCCGGGAATCAGGTCAAAAGAATCTGTCTCAAAATGGGCGATGCCCCGTAAGATATCCTTTGCCCTGTCAGCCAGTTCCCAATCGCCTCCTCTATATCGGTCATGGAAGCTACAGGCGTAGCCCGTGAGCTGTATGGTGCCTTTTTTCTGCTCAAACCGCGGATTCCCATTACTGGTGATCCAGGATGCCTGATGGCATTTTTCTTTGAGTTCATGGAGCGCCTGTTCAAAAAAGGCCCGCCCGCCTGTCTGAAGGAATATCTGTTCCAGGACATCTGTATAAGAGAGAGACAGTTCATCCAATTCCTTTGTATACTGATTGACCAGTTCCTTATAGTTATCCATCCATCTGTCCGTTGGCTTTTGGGGAACAAGATTGCTTACGATATCACTTGTATTTATAGAAAAGTGATAAGTCTTGCTAAAGTATGAAACAATCTGGCATATGAACTGGTGATGCAGAGAATGAATCTCCTGTCGGATGATATCGTCAGAAAGTTTAAGGCCGTCATAGGTGGTGAGATAAGTTTCTGATGATGTTCCTGTCGGCGCCAGCAGCTCCCTCTGCTGGCTTAGCATGTCATTCCAGATAAATCCCAGTTCCGGTAGAGAAGTCCTGGCACTGTCATAGGCTGCCTGGTGTGTCTCGCAGAATGTCCTGTCTGCTTCTGAGATGCGGGTATCGGTTTTCATTTCAACATTTTCAAATTTGGTGAGTAAATCCATAAAAATCCTCCTT
>JAETTS010000137.1 GCA_021769025.1 Enterocloster bolteae | reverse complement strand
CAAGCACAATACCAGTTCACAGATTTCAGTATACCAGACATCTTAGGTTCTGTAAACGGCTGCCTTTAAATGAACCACCACCAATTCCGGCTTATTGTTCAGGCGGATGTTGACCGAATGGGTTCCCAGCCCTCTACTGACGATCATCACCTTGTCCCCTATCTTGTGAATTCCTCCGCAGAATTTCTGGAAAAACTGAAACTGTGGGGTCATAAGGCCTCCCAGCCCTGGAATCCGTATGGTACCTCCATGAAAATGACCGCACAAGGTTAAGTCTGCCCCCCACTGCGCATACGTCTCTTGAAACATGGGAGAATGAGCCAGAAGAATCCCGTAGATTTTATCCTCTGCCCTCCCCAGCCGTTCCTCTATGTATGCCTTCTCCATGACCTTTGTCTTAAATTTTTCATAATAGGGCTCCTCTATGTTCAGGCCATATATCCGGATCTGGCTGCCCAGACAGGCAGAGGCATCAGACAGGTGGGTGACTTGCGGTAACTCATAGAGCCTTTTCTTTAGGCGGTCATATTGGTCTTTATATTGTTGACGGTTCTGATCCATGCGGTTCTCATGGTTGCCGTTGCCATAGTATACCGGATAATGTTCTGACAGTTTCTCCACAAGAAACAAGGCGGCCTGAATCTCCGCCTTGTCTTTCACTATCATCATGTCTCCTCCGATCAGAACTGCATCCGGTTTTTCCTTGTCTATAGCATCAAGCAGTCTTCTCTGGCCCTGGCCAAAACAGTTGTCGTGAAGATCGGACAAAAACACCAGAGTCATGTCTTTTGCAATCTTATGCGTTTCCAATTCATACCTGCTGACGGCAAGTGTTCTTCTCTCGTATAAAGAACGGAAGAAAGCGCCACATCCTATGATTGATAGTAATGCTAATATCCACATTTTGCTGTTTCCTTTTTCTTTTTCCTTTTATTCTGCTTCCTTCGGCCAGACACCACTTTTCTGTCATCGGCCAAGGTAAGGAGCCATCTCAAGGCGTATAAAGTATCCCTGTTCATGCTTACATACAGGGCACATCTGCGGTGCTTTGGTTCCTTCCAACACATGGCCACAGTTCAGACACATCCATCCGGTTGCAATATCGGACACAAACAGCTGCTGTCTGCTTATTAAATCTGCAAACATTCCGAAACGGTCCCCATGAACCTTTTCAATGAGCGCAATCTGATGGAAAATCCTTCCGATTTCTTCAAATCCTTCTTCTTTGGCCTTGTCTCCAAACGCCTGATATACTACGTCATGTTCCTCATACTCATTATGTCTAGCTGCATTCAGAAGATCCAGGGTATTCTGTGAGAGATCCACGGGATAACCGCCGTCAATGTGAATGGTTTCCCCTGCCAGATCCTTCAGATAATTGTAAAAAATCTCCCCGTGCTCTTTTTCCTGATCGGCCGTGAACTGGAATACCGCCTCAATCACTGGCAACTTCTCCTGCTTTGCGATTCCCGCTGCAAAGGTGTAGCGGTTTCTTGCCTGGCTTTCTCCTGCAAAGGCCCGCATCAGATTCCTGGCTGTTTCACTTGTTTTAAAGTCCATGGTTCTTGTCTACCTCCTTATGGATTCACATATTCTCGAAGGTAGTATTATCCATTATGGGAAAGTTATACATTGCTGTCTTCTATTTGCTGCTTCGAAACACCGGATCCGCCGGATAGCTGCCTACAATTTTCTGCATAGTACGCTGCACTGCGTCCCTGGAATTTTTCCAGTCCTTGTCTTTGTTTACATAATCATACTTCTCGATAAGCCAGTCAATATCTTCCTGTATCCGGTTCAGTTCCTGCTCCATCTGCCGAAACAGCACCGGAAAGACTTCCTCCTGCTCCTTCTTCCCCAGGCCACCCTGGCAAGCATCCACCAGGTCTGCAAAATGGTGAATACAAAAGCCCTTGGATTCTTTTACCAGATTCATGAATTCACTCTCATGTTTTACCTGATACACAAATGTATCCAGAACCCTCTCATACGTATTCTTCACCCTGGTGCACACATAGCAATGGCATTCCTCCTGCCGAATCCAGGCACCTACTGTGCTCTTCGTCTCTTCCTTCTTCTTCCATTTCCCAAACAGGGAGGCCTGTTCCGGAGAAAAAGCATCCATCTGCTTTTTCAACTCTTCCCGCAAATGTTTCATTCTTGTCTTTAATATCCAGGCATTGCCCAAAGTATTGCCATAATCGTACATCATCTTGGTATGCTGTCTGCAAAACCCCTGCCGGTCAGTCTGATCCCGAATATCACTTTCCATATAGGACGATCCCAGAACAAATTCAATGGCTGCCTGTTCCAGATTCCGTTCCAGATAGCAAAACGGGCATTCATCTCCTGCCTTCAGTGCATCATTCAATTCTATGGTGTATAATTTCTCTTTCATAGTCCCCGCTTCTCCTTTTCCCCATTCTTTCTCCGCATCTTTTTCTTTCATCATACACGTTTTTCTGTTTTCCCGTCAAGAACCGATTTCCTTTTCTCAGTCTATACGTCGCCTTTTCCTTCCATTTCTTCCATTATTATCCATTTATGAACAATATACTTATCCGGATAATGCATTTTAAATTAAAGTAGAAACAGATAGAAGCTGTTTGAGACGGAAAGGAGGCGAATTATGATTATTTATGAACCATTATGGAAAACTATGAAAGATCGAAACGTCAGTCAATATCGGCTTATCAAACATTATGGTTTTAGTTCCGGTCAGTTAAACAGGCTGAAAAACAATCAATATGTTTCCACCCATACCATTGGCGTGCTGTGTACCATATTGGATTGTTCGGTTGGAGATATCATGGAATTCCGTATGGATAACAGCGAGCTGGCTTTTCCTAATCCTGCTATGTATCAGCCAGAAGAAAAGCCGCAAGAACCTGAAACTACATAATTACTGTATAAATATAACAAAAGATAAAAGGGGCGGCTGTCGCTACCCCTAACTATTATGATAAAAAACTATGGGATCCAGATGCCTTCGCTGTCAACCTGGTATCCGTCTGGCGTTGTGGTATTTCGAAGCATAAAACCCTGGGTTCCCAGATAGAACCACTTGCCATTGTCAACTACCCAGCTGTTTTTTGCCATAGCTCCGCTGGAATGAAAATAATACCAAGCTCCGTTGGTGTAATGGCGCCATCCTGTAGCCATATAACCATTGGCATCAATCCAGTAATCCCCGTCCCCTAGTTCCAGCCATTCCCCGGCTGCCCGGCTGCCGTCTGCCTTTATGTAGTACCACCCCATGGCATCCTTTATCCAGCCCACAGACAAAGCCTGTCCTGGAACAATGGTTTGGTTGGAAGTCCCGTCCTGTCCTGGAGCAACAATCTGACCGGCAGGTGCAGTCTGGCTGGCACCGGGATCTCTGCCTGGGTCAACGGCTGGCTGCCCGCCTGAATTCTGTCCTGATCCGCCGACTCCCATCTTTGCAAACCCATAATCCAAAAGGGCTTTGGTATCCTCATAATGGGTGGAGGAACTTTTCATCACCACTGCAATCAATCGTACGCCATTTTTTTCTGCGCCAGTAACCAGGGTATTCCCGGCTTTGGAGGTATATCCTGTCTTTCCGCCGATGATTCCCTCATAATATCTAGAATCCGTCCTGTACATCATCTTATGGCCCATGGTAATGGTCTTGGCCTCAGATTTTTTTGTTGCGGGCATTTCATAGCTTAATGTTGTATTGATGTTACACAATGTCTGATTCTGAAAAGCGGCTCTGGCAATCAGAGCCATGTCATAAGGCGTGGTATAGTGATTGTTGTCATTGAGGCCGTTGGGATTGGCAAAATGGGTTCCTGTGCACCCAAGAGACGCCGCTTTTTGATTCATCAGCTCCGCAAATCCTGCCACGCTGCCGGATACATGTTCTGCCAGGCCGTTGGCCACTTCGTTGGCGGATTTTAAGAGAAGGGCGTACAGACACTGGCTTACCGTCAGCTTATCTCCCTCTGTCAGATTCAGCGTCACAGCCCCTGACTCCAGGTTGGTGGTAGCTGTCTGGGAAAAGGTAACCGTATCGTTTAAACCGCATCGTTCCAACACCAGAAGCGCTGTCAAAAGCTTGGTAATGCTGGCAGGATAAAACCGATTTCTCTCGTTCTTTCCATAAAGAACCTGGCCGCTGGCTGCGTCAATCACCACGGCTCCTTCTGCCCTGATCTCTGGCTCTGCCCATATCTGGACAGAAATGCCGGGCTGGGATGGGGCCGCTGGCCCTGTCACCGTGGCATATGCTGGTGTCTGGCATACCAGAAGAAGGACCAGCAGGAATGCCAGAATTTTTCTCTTGTTCCCCATGTCTTCCCTTTCGTCTTCTATACTTTGTCCGTTACTTCTGTCCTGCAAACCTCTGGGCCTGGGCCTGAATCAACTCTTCATCGTCAAAATAATTGATCTTCATGGCCGCCTTCACCTCCGCCAGGGTAGCTGCCGCCGCCTTCTGGGCACAGATGCTTCCTTCCTTAAGAATCCGGTAAACCTCCGGAATATTCTGCTCGTATGCTTTTCTGCGGACACGGATGGGTTCCAGTTCCTCCTGAAGTACCTGGTTTAAGAACCGCTTCACCTTCACGTCCCCCAAGCCGCCTCTGGTGTAATGAGCCTTCAACTCATCCAGATTCTGATAATCCGGCCAGTAGGCTTTAAAATGTTCATCCCGGCAGAAGGCATCCAGATAGATGAAGACCGGGTTGCCTTCCACGCAGCCAGGATCTTCCACACGGATATGGTTAGGATCCGTAAACATACTCATGATCTTCTTCTTCACTTCTTCCGGTGAGTCAGACAGATAGATACAGTTATTTAGGGACTTGCTCATCTTGGCCTTGCCGTCTGTCCCTGGAAGGCGCAGGCACGCCTTGTTGTCCGGCAGAAGCACATCCGGCTCCACCAAAACCTCGCCGTAGATATGGTTAAAGCTTCTCACAATCTCCCTGGTCTGCTCAATCATGGGAAGCTGATCCTCCCCCACAGGAACCGTGGTAGCCTTAAAGGCCGTGATATCCGATGCCTGGCTGATGGGATAGGCGAAAAAGCCTACCGGGATGCTGGCCTCAAAATTGCGCATCTTGATCTCATTTTTCACCGTAGGGTTTCTCTGAAGCCTGGATACGGTCACCAGGTTCATATAATAAAAGGTTAACTCTGTCAGTTCCGGAATCTGGGACTGGATAAACAAGGTGGATTTGGCTGGATCTAATCCGCAGGAAAGATAGTCAAGGGCCACCTCGATAATGTTCTGGCGCACCTTCTCCGGGTTGTCCGCATTGTCCGTAAGAGCCTGGGCATCGGCAATCATGATAAAAATCTGGTCAAACTCTCCCGAATTCTGCAGTTCCACCCGCCTTTTTAATGAGCCTACATAATGACCTACATGCAGCCTTCCTGTAGGCCTGTCTCCGGTCAGAATGATTTTTTTACTTTTCTCCATGGTTTCCTCCTGATTATGCTGCGGCCTCCCAAGGGCAGCACCGCAAGCTGGTAGGACTAGTATAGCATCTATTTGAAAAAATTCCTATTACATTTTTTTTACAAATCAAAGAGGAACATTGGGAATGGAGAAAGAAATAACCGTTCCCTCCCCCACGGCGGACTGAATCTTCAACTGGCTTTCTTCGCCATAGTACAGAAGCAGCCGGCGGTTTAAATTCGCCAGGCCTATGCTCTTTGATTGGGAACCGGCCACTTGCTCTCTCAGCTTCCTTAGCTGCTCTTCATCCATGCCTTTTCCTGTGTCAGATACAATGATCTCCATCTTGTCCTGCTTCATATTTGCCTCCACCATGATATACTCTCTCTCCTCCGTCTGCTGCCGGATGCCATGAAGCAGGCAATTTTCTAAAACCGGCTGCAGCATCATCCGGAATACCATAGCGTTCTCAAGTTCCTCTTCTATGTCATAGTAAATGATAAACCGGGTTCCGAAACGGTATTGCTGAACCGTCATATATTTTTTCAGATAGCTTAGCTCTTCTTTCAATGTTACTAACTTATTCACGTCCTCCAAAGCGTATTTTAAAATATCGGACAGGCAGCGGATAATGTACCGGATATCCTCCGGTTTTCCCTCCTTTCCCACCTCAAGATCCAGGGTCTGAAGGGTATTGAACAGAAAATGGGGATTGATCTGAAGCTGAAGGGCCTTCAACTCTGCATTCTCCTTCTCATACTGTTTTTCCTTCAGCTGCATATTCAGATAGCTGCTGTTCAAAAACATCTGAACCATATTATCCAATATGATATCATACTCATCTTTCTGCGCTGTTTTTGTTTTGGGCCGCCCCACCGTCCTGCCTGCCTCCGCCTGCTCAAACATCCACAGAATGGACCGGATATGGTCAAAAGAGCGTTTTGTCGTCATAAACGCAAGGGTCAGAATCACAAGGATATCCAACAGGCAGACAACAAAAAACCACTTAAAGGTCTGTAGGAGATGGGTATACACCGTATTGTCCGGTGTTATGGATACGATATAGATTCCAGGCTCCCCAATCAGCCTTACACTGACCAGATGCCGCTTAAAGAGAGAGTGTCTCACCCATCTGCTGCCTTGGCCCTGAAAAGCGCCCTTCTCTTCTGCCAGACAGGACAAAAAATCCTGGACTCCAACAGTATCCGCCTCACTCTGTATCAGCACATGCTTCTCATCATCCAGCAGATAGATCACTTCGTCTTTCATATATGAATAAGACTGCAGCATTTTCTGCAGTCTGTTTAAATCAATATTGGTAATCAGGCAGCCGTCATGGGTAAATA
>JAETTS010000136.1 GCA_021769025.1 Enterocloster bolteae | reverse complement strand
CTGCCCCATATCCGTACCGGAGAATATAATACAAAAAGAAATCATGAAGCTCATAGGGCCCTACCAGATCCTCGGTTTTCTGGGAGATGGCTCCGTCCTTAGGCGGCAGAAGCTCCGGACTGACCGGAGTGTCCAGCACATCCAGAAGAACTTCCTTAAGCGCCTCCTCCTGGCACGTATCTGCATAATAGCGAACCAGATGCCGCACCAAAGTCTTGGGAACCGATCCATTTACCCCATACATAGACATATGGTCTCCGTTGTACGTGGCCCATCCCAAAGCCAACTCCGACATATCTCCGGTTCCGATGACGAGACCTCCTATCTGGTTGGCCACATCCATCAGGATCTGGGTTCTCTCCCTTGCCTGGGCGTTCTCATATGTCACATCATGAACCGATGGATCCTGTCCGATATCTTTAAAATGCTGCATTACTGACTCTTTTATTTCGATTTCTTTTAAGGTTGCTCCCAATTGTCTTGCCATAACACAGGCATTGTGGTAGGTTCGGTCCGTGGTCCCAAAGCAGGGCATGGTCACCGCCAAAATCTGTTTTCTGGGAATCTTTAACATATCAAAGGTTCTGGCTGTCACAAGCAGTGCCAGCGTGGAGTCCAGGCCGCCGGATATTCCCAGCACCCCATAGGTTCCTCCCGTATGTTCCAGCCTTTTTTTCAGCCCCATGGCCTGAATCGACAGGATCTCCTCACATCGTCTGTTCCTCTCCGCCTCGTCTCCCGGCACAAACGGGTGTGGATCAATCTTCCGCTCAAGCCTTACGTCTTCCTGAGTCAATTCAAACTCTACTACATGATACTGCCCCATCTGTTCCGGTGACGCCCCGGCAAAGGTGGTCATGCTTCTCCGCTCGCTGGCCAGACGCTCCAGATCCAAATCCCCATAGAGGATCGCGCTTTCAAATCTTTTGGATACGGCTAACATCGTACCGTTTTCTGCAATCATATTATGCCCTCCAAATACCAGATCCTGGGTGGACTCCCCCTCCCCGGCATTGGCATAGACATATCCGCAGACCAGCCTTGCAGACTGTCCCTCCACCAATTCCTTCCGATAAGTTCCCTTTCCAACTGTCTCGTCGCTGGCAGAACAATTGGCAATCACCGTGGCTCCGGCCAAAGCATGTCCAATGCTTGGGGGACAAGGCACCCATACATCCTCGCAAATTTCGCAGGCCGCCACAAGCTTTGGCATTGTGCTGCAGCGAAACAAAAGATTGGTACCCATAGGCACCTGTTCCTTTCCCCACGGAACCATCACCGCTTTCTCATTTCCAGAAGTAAAATGCCTTGCCTCATAAAATTCCCCATAATTGGGGATATTCTTCTTCGGCACCACGCCAAGAAGCCGCCCCCGCAAGAACACAGCCGCCGTATTGTAAAGCTTTCCACCCCACTGCCAGGGAGTTCCCACAAATGCCAACACATCCAGATCCGCCGTATCTTCAATCAGCTTTTTAAGCGCCTTTTCTGCCCTGACAAGAAGATCCTCCTGCATGAACAAATCCTGGCAGGTATAACCGGTTATACACAGTTCCGGGAACACCATGACTTTCGCCTTGCGGGAAGCACCCTCCTTCATCATCTGAAAAATCTGAGCCCCATTATACTCCGGATCCGCCACCTGTATCTTGGGCGTTGCCGCTGCTACCCGTACATAGCCATGCCTCATATCCGCCACCCTTCCTTTCCATCTTTCGTTTCCTTACTTAAGGTTCTCGTACTCTCCATCCCTATTATGCACCAATTTCACAAAAACTTCCGGATCTTTACATCCGGAAGTTTCTTTAATCATAAAAATCCCCTCTCTAGTTCAGGTAATCCTGCAGAATCCGCATCAATCTTCCCACATCAATCGGTTTGGAGATATGCTCATTCATCCCACATTCCTTGCACCTTTGGACATCATCGGAAAACGCATCTGCCGTCATAGCAATAATCGGCAGATTCACATCTTTCCTGTCAAGCTTACGGATGGCAACGCACGCGTCGTATCCGTTCATCACCGGCATACGGATATCCATCAAGATCACATCGTAGAACCCTTCCGGTGAACTCTGGAACTTCTCCACGCAGATCTTTCCATTCTCCGCCCTCTCCAGCTCAAATCCTTCCTCTGACAAGATCTCCTCCGCGATCTCCCAGTTTAAGTCATTGTCCTCTGACAGAAGAATCCTCTTTCCCGTGAAATCCAGAAGTTCCGGCTTCTTTTCCTCCTGTTCCTGGGAGCCTTGTACATAACGGCCCAATCCCAGATACAGATTGGATTTAAACAGCGGCTTGGAGATAAACCCATTAACACCTGCTGCCTGTGCCTCTTCCTCAATATCACTCCAGTCATAGGCAGACACGATCAGAATCGGGATCTCTCCTCCTACACAGTTGCGGATCCTCCTGGCCACTTCCAGGCCATCCATATCCGGCATCTTCCAATCCAGAAGGACCGCCTTGTAGTCATCCCCCATTCTGTGATGCTTTTCTACCATCTCCACAGCCGTTTTGCCTTCCAGGGTCCATTCCCCGTCAATGCCGATCTCCTTTAAAGATTCCACAGCGCTTTGGCACAGATCTTCGTTGTTGTCAACCACCAGAACATGCCAGCTTGGAAGAACCATATCTTTTTCCAACACCTGGGCCACCTCTAAATCCACGGTGATATGGAATTCCGTTCCCTCTCCCAGGCGGCTTGAAACCTGGATGGTTCCACCCATTTCATCCACAATATACTTGGTGATGGCCATTCCAAGGCCAGTTCCCTCAATCTTGTGAACCATAGAGGTATCTTCCCTGGAAAATGTGTCAAAGATCCGTTTCTGGAACTCCTCCGACATGCCAATCCCCGTATCTTTTACCCGGAAATGGCAGCGCACGTAATCAGGCCCCATAGGAGAATCCTCCTGCTCCAGGTATGTATTGACCGTTCCACCTTCCGGCGTAAACTTAAGGGCATTGGACAGAATGTTGATCAGCACCTGGTTCAGCCGTACGCTGTCACAATGTACCTCCTCAGCCCGGCAATTGCGGATAAAGATATCAAAGTGCTGATTCTTGGCTTTTACCTGGGGCTGCACAATATTGACAATATTTTCCATGGTATCCCTGAGGGAAATCTGCTCATAATTTAATGTCAGCTTTCCATTCTCAATCTTGGACATGTCAAGGACATCGTTGATCAGTCCCAGCAGATGTTTGCTGGATAACGAAATCTTCTTTAGGCAGTCTTTCACACGAAGCTGATCGTCAATGTTGGAGATCGCGATAGCCGTCATGCCTACGATTCCGTTCATAGGGGTTCGGATGTCATGGCTCATATTGGACAAAAACTCACTCTTTGCCTTATTGGCATGGATAGCCTCTTCTCTTGCCACTTTCAGTTTCTTCATCTGCTTTCTGGTCATCCGATAGTACAGGACAAAGATCACCATGATCCCCACGATCATGGCACAACAGGAAAGCAGCATCACATACTGGCGCCGCCCACCCAGCCTTGTGACCGCATCGTCCAGGATACCATAGGGCATAATGGAAACCAGAAACCAGTCAGTCTCCGGAAGGCTGGTACAATATACGTGGCTGTGCACTCCATTGACCAGGATCATGGCAGAATAATCGGTATTGTGTTCCATAGCCGACTCAATCTCATTCACATAATCTTCTGATGTCTTCCCGTTAAACAGGGAAAAAGATTCCCGAATCCGGTCAAAATAACTGTTCTGATATGCCTCACCGTTTCTGACCACAAAGTTTCCGTCTCTCTGGATGATGTGGGAGTACACCAGCGCATTCTCCCCCTCCAGGACAAGAGCCTCATTCAGCTGTTCCATAGGAAATCCTGCTACCAGGGCCACGCTGGTCTCCCCATTGGCCATAGGGTATGCTGCCGGAACCACCATTAGAAGCTGCCTCTCCCCATTCTCATTGAGGCCGCTTGTAACCTTTTTCGCAGGGTTATCCAAAACCTCCAGAAAATCTTTCTCCTTGTACGCATGGACAGGCACACCATAGACCGTCTCACATTCTCCATTGGCATTACACAGCGCAAGATAGGTAAACTCACGGACATTGGCGCCTAAGGCCAGATCCGCAATCATCTCCTGTCCGTACTCTGCAGTCTCCTCCGGTGTACGCTTTACGATTCCTCTGGCCTGAGACAGGCGCAGGTCAATGATGGCACTGAATTTCTGCTTCAGCTGCCTGCTCATCTCCGACATATAGATCACGCCGATCTCAT
Organism: Enterocloster bolteae; assembly: GCA_021769025.1. The sequence continues at coordinate 2,560 of JAETTS010000136.1, read as the reverse complement.
TGATGGCCTCCGTGCTTCTTTGCTCCATAATTCCGGAAATACTTAAAAAAACAACCATGCACATAATGATCAGGCCGACAAAGCTGCCTACAAGAAGCCCTTCCGCTCTGCTGAAACCTTTATTATTTCCCAAATTTATTTTACGCATTATTACTCCTCATATAAGCAACCGGTACATTGCCACATTATTCCTTCAGCCCTGTAATCGATGCGATGGTTATGTCGTAATCCTCTTTTACCTGCGCTACCAGCTCCTCCACCTTCTGGCTGTATTCCCTGTTCTCTCTCAACTGTTCGGAAAGCTGGTTGCTGGAACCGTATAGCCTGGTAAGGGATAGATTCTGGCACACGCCCTTCAGTGTATGGGCTGCCCGGAATGCTTCATCCATATTCTTCTCCTCCATGGACTGGTTCAGAAGCTGGAAGGTCTTATCATCCAGGATCTTAAGAAGGAACTTTTTCACCCTCTCATCGGTTCTCAACCGTCTCATTACATCTTCATAGTCTGCTCCCATAGCATCATAACATTCTTTTACTGTCATGTCTTTCTTCCTCTCCTTAATCATAATCCTGTAAGTTTACTGGCATTTACTTCCCTTTTATGATTCCGTAAGGGGCGGCAGTTCCTTATCATAAATCCGGTAAGAATTTCTCCCTGCCCGCTTCACCGCATACAGCGCCTGATCCGCCATCTTAAACAGCTTCTCATAATCTCCGTCGCACTCCTCCGCACTGGCCACTCCCATGCTAAGCCGGATGGGAAACCCCTCATATTCACCGGTAAGCTGTTCAAAAACACGCTTTACCTGGGGCTCTATGGAATCTTTGAAGTTCATGAAGATCAGGAATTCGTCTCCGCCCATACGGGCAATAATATCGCTTCCACGAGTACCTTTTTTGATGTTATCCGCCACACAGCGAAGCACTTCATCTCCAAATTGATGACCGTACTGATCATTGGCCTGTTTAAAATGATCAAGGTCAAAAAACAGCAGAATGTATTTCTTATCTTTATCCGAATCCAAAACAGAAGATATGTATCGTTTGGCTGCCCGGTGGTTCAAAAGGCCGGTTAATGGATCATGGTCCGCCATGACGGTCAGCTGCTCCATCTTCTCCCGCTCCTTATGGATATCCACGATCTTACCGATGGCTCCTGTATACTGTGGCTCCTCATCGTCTGTCCACATGGATCTGGCCTGTATCTTGCTCCACTGGTTCCGCCCATTGATATTCAGGACAAAGTCCATCTCCAGGTTGGGGTTCTTAGGCGTGGTGTGCTTCAGCCTGTCTAACAACTTATCAAAATCCTCTTTATTAAAGATCTCCGTGCCAAACGCATCCTCTCTGGGATTGTAGATGGTCTCCGGCATGTTCAGATACTGGGCCCCCCACTCAGAGAGAATCAAAAGTTCTGGCGTAACCGTATATTCAAACTGAATCTCATGAGACATATCCGCATAGAACTTATACTTGGTACGCTCCTGTTCCAGAAGCTTTAAGGTACGCTCGGATACTCCGAAATCCCCTTTGTCCAGCATCTGCTCCACAGAATTCACGATCTCACGATCCCCGTTGTGATCCGAAGAAGAGTGCAGTTCTTCCTTCAGCTGCTGGGAGATGTCTTTCAAGCACTCCAGAAGAAACGGATTGAAAATGCCGCATTCTCCTCCCAGAATCATCTCCACAGCCTTCTCATGGGAATAGGCATCCTTGTATACCCGCTTGCTTGTCAGGGCATCATAGACATCCGCCAGGGCAACCACCTGGGCGGCAATGGGAATCTCCTCTCCCTTAAGGCCGTCCGGATATCCTCTCCCGTCATATCGCTCATGATGCCATCTGCAGATCTGGTAGGCAATCTTAATAAGCGGCTCATCCTGCCTTAGGGGAATGGACTTTAACATATCCCCGCCTTCCGCCGCGTGGGTCTTCATGATATCAAACTCTTCTTTCGTCAGCCTTCCTGGCTTGTTTAAAACTTCGGAAGGAACCGCAATCTTTCCGATGTCGTGAAGCGCCGATGCATTGCAGATCATGGTGATATCGCTTCTGCTGATGCCATATTGGTCTGTCTTCTCCAGAAGCCGCTTTAACAGCATCTCTGTCAGAATACGGATGTGCAGCACATGAAGGCCGCTTTCCCCATTCCGGAACTCCACGATATTTGACAGAATCTCCACCATCAACTGGCTGTTCTTCTCTTTTTCCAACATCTGCTCCGCCACCATGTACGACAGTTCCTTCTGTTTGGACGAAAGCATGATGGTGCTCATAACCCTGCGCCGGACTACCCGCTCATCGAAGGGACGGCTGATGTAATCCAGGACTCCCAGGTCATAGGCACGATCCACATAGGAGGGCACCGTCTCGGCTGAAATCATCACTACAGGAATACTTTTGATCCAGCCGTTCTCATTCATGACTGCCAGAAACTCGAAGCCATCCATCACAGGCATGACAATGTCCAGCAGCAGCAGAGAGAAATCCTGCTCGTGGTTATGAAGTATAGCTGAGGCTTCCAGCCCATTCTCCGCTTCTACAATATCGAACTCGTCGG
>JAETTS010000135.1 GCA_021769025.1 Enterocloster bolteae | reverse complement strand
GGCTGAAGAGCATCGGACTCCGCCAAAATCGGATCCTTCTCCTTCGGGAAGTTGGTCATAGAGGAAGCGCTGGATACATAATTGATATATCCCGGATACCACTCCTCGCTGTAGAACCACTCCACAAATGCCTTGGCCAACTCTGGATTCTTGCTGTGAGTGGTAACTCCCATAAAAGAGTCGCCCTGGACGATCACCCGGAACGGATCGGACTCACTGTCGCGAACCGGTAGGTAGAAGGTTCCCAGCTGGGAATAATCATCTGTCCCGTTCTCTATGTTCTGCAGTCCCCAGTCTCCCAGCGCCAGGATTGCAGCCTGCTTCTGGGCAAACAAGGTGGTCACCTGGTCGTTGCCCATACCCAGAGGATCCTTCCCAAACACATCCATGGTAAACAGCTCGTTTACCTTATCATAGGCTTTCCGGATATCGGTTCCCTCCGCAAAAGGAGCGTCTGTCTTTGCCATATCGTTCCAGTTCTGGCCATTACCTCCCTCCAGAGCCGGCATAAATTCCATGTACGGATAGTCCGGCCATTCATCCTTTGCGCCTAAGGCCACCGCCATAAAATCTGGATTGTCCTTGCCGAAATGATCCTGGAGCCTCTGGGCCGCGGCCTTTAATTCCTCCCAGGTATCCGGCACCTCCACACCTGCCTCCTCAAACATGTCTTTCCAGTAATATACATACTCATATCCTGCTGTCATAGGCACACCCAGAATCTTCCCGTCGATAGCATAGCCTGCTGCCAGCTCGTTGTTCTTTGCTGCCTCCAAGTCCGACAGATCCAAAAGATAATCCTTGAATCTGGACAGTGTAAACGGTTTGTTGAACATCACATCTGGCAACTGATTGGCGGAGGTACGCATCTTCATGGCGTTCCAATACTCAGAATCGTCCTTGATCTTCTCCACCTCAATCTCTGCATTGGGATATTTTTCCTGGAACTTTCCCACCATATCATTCTCATCGATGTAATCCATCAGGTTGTTATCCCAGATAGCAAATACCAGACTGCCCTCCAATTCCTCGGAAGCCTCCACTGCACTGGTAGTCTCTTCCTTCTGCTCCTGGCTCTGACCTGCTTTCGTTGTCTCTGCTTCAGTCTTGGCCGCTGTCGTATCCTGGCTCTGGTCTTTCGAGGAACACCCTGTCACGGCCCCTGCTGCCATAACCGCACAAAGCCCTAGGGCTACAATTTTTTTCTTCATCTCTTTCAAAACCTCCCTTATGTTTGATAACCAAAGGATACCATTTTCAGCCTTTTTTCTCCATGACCTTCCGTTGGATTTCTTGATATATCGTCAGGTATTTGCAGCCTGCCTATTCTTTCCGGTAGCTTCCCGGGCTTACTTTGCATATTTTCTTAAATACTCTGGTAAAATGCTCCACACTGTTGTACCCTACGCTCTGGCTTACCTCATAGATCTTTAAGCTGGTCTGATCCATAAGTTCTCTGGCCTTGCGGATCCTTACCTCTGTGAGATAATTGGAAAATGTCATTCCCTCCTCCTTGGTAAACTTAGAACTGAAATATTTTTCATTCAACCCCACATATCCTGCAACGCTTCCCAGAGTCAGTTCTGGATTGGAATAATTGTCCAGGATAAACCGTTTGGCCCGTATGATCATGTCCTTCTGGCTCTTATCCTGCCTTCCGTTCTGGTAGTCCAAAACCCACCGAAAATAATTGTTAAGCCACAATTCCAGCTCCCGGATCTCCTGAAACCGCTCCAGCTTTTTATAATAATCGATTTCATCTGAAAACATCGTCCGGATGTCGTCATGATTCTCGTCAAATTTCCAGGCCAGACAGCAGATCAGGCACAGGCTTAAGGAGACCGCCTGGGAAAACTCCATCTCATACAATGCGGCAAACAGACTGCGTTTTTCCAACTCCACAGCCAGCTCATCACTGATAAAAAGAGCCTGAATCAGTTTTTGGTACTGTTCTCCTACCTTGATTGCCTGTCCGTAGTCTATCTGCTTCTTCTCCCACGGCGCACATATCTGCGTTCCGCCCTTCAGATATCGAAGCTTTATATATTCTCCCGCCTCCTCCAGACGATCCAAAAAAGCCTTTGCACTGCTTTCCTTTCGACTGACTCCTGCGCAAACCGGCAGGTTCATGTAATTTTTCCACACTCTGCACAGCCTTAAGCAGGTAGCCGTTATATTTTCCTCATATCCCTGGCTGTCTGTTATGAAATACAGCATCACATAGCGGGACGGGGAAATACTTCCCATCACGCATCTGGAAGCCACCCTTGGAATCTGGTTAGCAAAACTTAAAAATGGCAAAACCAACTCCTCTTGGGGATTCTCTGAAAATCTGGCCCCGTGTTTTATGTAATCTTCGATCTCAAACTGGATCACCACGTACTCACCTGTAAACAAGGCTTCGTCAAGCTCTCTTTTTCCCATAGCCATGTCCGCCAAATATTCCGGGTCATATCTGCCTGGCCTACCGTCACGTTCCCATGGATTCTTCTGTGCCTGCCCTGGTACCTGGCCTTCTGATTTCTTTTCAGTTCTATCCTGTACACTTTCAAGCCATCCTTCCTGCTGTGTCCCTGGCTCTGTGTCCCTGGCCTGCCCTAGCCTTCTTAATGCACCTTTGAGCATCTGCTCATCCAAATCCGCTTTCAGAAGATAATCCGCCGCTCCCATGCGGAAAGCCTCCCGCACCAGCTTAAAATCATCATATCCACTTAAAACAAGAATCTGAGGAGACATCCCCCTCTTATGGATCTCCTCAATCAGTCCCAGGCCATCCATTACCGGCATCTTCATATCGGTAATCACCAGATCCACCGGTCCCGATTCCAGATACAGAAGGGCCTGTTTTCCATGAACCGCATCCCCGGCAACCTGGTAGCCCATCTCCTCCCAATCAATAAGCGACCTTAAGGTAATCCGGACAATGGTCTCATCATCAACAATCAGCACACGTTTCATGCTTCCTCTCCCTCCTTCGGCTCAACCTCAACATATCGGACAGGAATCCTAAGGGTAATCCGACAGCCCTGATGCTCTTTGCTTTCTACAGAGAGTGCAGATGTTTCTCCAAAATTTAAGACCAGCCTGGCGTTTACATTGGACAAACCAACGCTTTTCCTGCCATCCACCACCTTCTCTGTCAAGGCCTGCACTGCCTCTTCCTCTGTCATTCCTTTTCCGTCATCCTCCACTGTCACGGTGAGAAACTCTTCCTTTATAAGGGCTGTAAGACGGATATGCCCCATATCCTCCATCTCACTGAACCCATGGACAATAGAATTTTCCACAATGGGCTGGAGAATCAGTCTGGGCACAAGGCAGTCCATACACGCCTTGTCCACCTGATACTCTATGTCAAAACCGTCTGAATACCGTATTTTCATCAGATATAGAAAGCTGTCCAGCACCTCCAGTTCCTGGCCAAACGTGTAGAATCCCGCATTGCTTCGAAACGAGCAGGACAGGATTTTCATGAGAGCCTCCGCCATCCTGGCGATGGCATCATAGTGAGACACCTGGGCAATGAACCGGATGGAACTTAGGGAATTTACCAGAAAATGCGGATTGATCTGGGACTGAAGAGCCAGAATCTCTGCCTCATGCTTCTTCTGCTGATGTCTTGCATTCTCTGCAATCAGCGCCTTCAGCCTGCGAACCATGTGATTGAAGGAATGCACCATTGTCCGAAGCTCCTCCTGTCCGGAAGGTTCCACATGAACCTCCAGGCTTCCTTCCTCCACCTGTTTCATTCCCTCCACCACATGGTGGACAGGGATGATAATATGTTTTAGGAAATAGGCGGAAAACCGATAAAAAAGAACAAACAGAAGAACCATCACCGCCGCGATCCCTGCCGCCACCTCATTGAAGCGTCTGGTTAACACCTTGGCGGGAACCACAGTCACAAACAGGCATCCGGTCACTGGCTCCCTGGTGGTAAGATACACATAATTCTTCCCCTGAACCCTTCGGCGAAGCTTTCCTGCCTCCACCTGCTCCCGGACTTCCCCTGGCAGGAAATGTTCTCCATTCTCTTCGATATCCAGTAGGATTTCCCCATTTCCGTCAAGGAGTACGGTCATGCCCATAAGAGGATCCTTATTGTAATCCCGAATCAGGTTACCCACTTTTGAAGACACAAACAGGGAAGCCATCTCAATCACCCCGTCCCGATCCACATCAATGTCCGGAGACAGCCCTGCCGCAATGGTAAAGGTGTGGGCGCTTCTTCTGGAGGTGGTAACACCTGTATCATAATATCCGATCTTCACCATATCTTTATCCTTTAAGGCCTCCTGATACCAGCCAGCCCCTTTTATCTCCTCATCCGGCAGAATGATGTCGTCCTTTAAATAGGTAGATCCGCCATCCTTCATATAAAACACAACCGACAGAATATCCTGAATGGGAACCATAGCATAATTAAAGGATTCTGTTAAGACCTTTGTATAATGGTACCGCTCCGACACCTTCCTGGTATCCGTCTTCGCCGCTGTACGCATAATCTCATTATCATTGACATACACAAAATGAGAAAGGCGCAGAGAGATATCCTGCACCTCACTTCCAAGAACCGATACCAGATTGTCCTGGGCACGAAGAATGGCCCTGGTGGAAGAATCCTCCAAAAGGGCCCTGATAATCACCATAGAAATCAACATAACCGTTAAAATCGGAATAACAATCAAGGTAAAAAAGCTGCGGTAGTAATTGTCCTGCAGACGCTTTTTCTTGTCAACAGTCCACATATGCTTCTCCTTTCCATTCCATCATCCCAGGCCCCGGAACTGAAAAACTCTTATTGTCTGCCGTGAAGACCCCCAGTCTGTCCACTACTCCTCGCTGCCCGCCTTAAAATTGTAGATTGGCTTTATCACCTTGTGGATCTGGACCGTGTCCCCGATATTGCTTACGATGTCGTCCATCCCCTTATACGCCATGGGGCATTCATCCAGCGTCTCCTTGCTTACCGAAGTGGTATAAATCCCCTTCATCTGCTTCTTAAACTCTGACACGGTAAAATTCTCCTTTGCCGCTGAACGGCTCATCAGCCGCCCTGCCCCGTGAGGCGCTGACCAGTTCCAGTCTTCCTTGCCCTTTCCGGTGCAGATCAGGGAGCCGTCCCGCATGTTGATGGGAATCAGGAGCCTCTCCCCATCCTTGGCAGACACCGCCCCTTTCCTCAGAATCATAGCATCCGTGTCAATATAATTGTGAATCGTAGTAAACTGCTCCAGCACATGAAGCTTCATCCCCTTCACGATCTCATCCATCATGGCCTGCCGGTTTAACTGGGCGTAGGCCTGGATGATCTTCATATCGTGGATGTACTGTTCAAATAAATCGCCGGACACATAGGCCAGCTGCCTGGGGATATTGGTTCTCTTGGTATTTTTCAGTATTGTAATGCTCTTCTGAATCTCCTTTTCCCTTCCCTGGGATTTCAGATGGGCAATCAGTCTGTCAATGTCCTCCTTTGTAGACCCATTAACTGATTGATACCCCTGCTCCTGGTAGTAATTGGCTACCTCCAGTCCCAGATGGCGGCTTCCCGAATGCACCACCACGTAGAGGTTCCCTTCCTCATCCCTGTCGGCCTCAATAAAATGGTTGCCACCCCCTAAGGTCCCCAGGCTTTTTTCTGCTCTTCGGATGTCAATATAGGGATAGCAATAAAGCTCCTCCAGATTAATGTGATCAAAATACCGATGAGGCTTCTCCCGCACACAGAACCCGGAAGGAATCTTCTCATAGATCAGCTTATCCAACTTCTGCAGCTCCATATGTTTTTCTTTTACTTTAATGATCTCCATCCCGCATCCGATATCCACGCCTACCAGGTTTGGCACAATCTTATCTGTGATGGTCATGGTAGTGCCGATGGTGCACCCGGCACCGGCATGGATATCCGGCATCAGCCGAATCCTGCTTTCAGATACAAACTCCTGATTTAACAGAAGAAGCACTTGGGAAATGGATGCCTCATCCACCACATCCGTGAATATCTTTGCCTCATTATACTTTCCTTTTAATTCAATCATCTTTTTTCCTTTTTACCTCTAAAATTTGCCGTAATCAGGCAACTCATACCATTTCAGGAATTCTTATAGATTGTCAAAAACCGTTGTCTCCTTCTTCAGTTCTCCCACAATCTTCTGGTTCACACCCATGCGTTCTGTAATGTCCTCCATGTTGGATGCCAGATCCCTGGATAAACCTTCTTTTTCATATACTCATTTTCTGTGAGCCATAATCATTTCCATAATATTTTATCATTGGACATTGGTTCTTGCAATTACTAATTGAGGTTATTAAAGGCATTCGTTGAAGGCGTTGCAAATCATTCCTTGATAAAGGTAATTTTCCATGTTACACTAGTACTGTCTTGAGGAAATATCAAGCACTGTATTCACCGTTATTTCCGCAAGGCAGTACTAGATGAAACAACAAACATACACATCGAAACATAGAAACCACAAGAAAGGAAGCGGGCAGGCGTGGCTAGAACGGTAGGGATTGGGCATCAAGATTTCCAACGGATACGAGAAAAAAACTACTTTTATATCGATAAGACTAATTTTATCAAAGAATGGTGGGAAAACGGAGACAGTGTAACACTTATCACCCGCCCCAGACGATTTGGAAAAACATTAAATATCAATATGATTGAAAAATTTTTTTCTACCCGATACAAAGATCGAGGCGACCTGTTTGAAGGTCTTATGATATGGAATGAAAAAAACTTTCGAGCACTCCAGGGAACTTATCCTGTCATTTCTATCAGCTTTGCCGATATAAAGGAGACTTCTTATATCCAGGCCAGAAAAAAACTATGCAGCACCATCCAGGATGTCTATGAACAATACCGATTTTTATTG
>JAETTS010000134.1 GCA_021769025.1 Enterocloster bolteae | reverse complement strand
TATTTTTTGTAAGTGTAAATATTGTGAGAAAATACGGAAGATGGGAGGAAGGAATTTTCGGAGCCGGACTAGCTGCCAGATTGATGATGAATTGATGATCGATTTCTCGGCAGATGTCTTTGACCATATGCGGTATGGCGGATTGGACATGAATCAGATTGAATACCTGATGATTACCCATGCTCACTGTGATCATTTTTATCCGGAGGAACTTTTGCATATTGCACCGCCGTTTTCCATGTCAACGGTTCCCGGAAAACTGACGGTGGTGGGGAATCCTACGGTGTGTGATAAGCTGAAAGAGGCAGGGGCAGAGAAGATTCCGGAGTATTTGAAGGTACTATGCATCCGGAATTTTGAGGAAAAGGATATGGGAAGCTTTTCTGTGAAAGCTCTGCCGGCCAATCATGACAAGACCCAGGAGTGCCACCTGTACATTCTTCGGAAAGACGGAAAGACCCTTCTGTATGCCCATGACACGGCGTATTTTTCGGAGGAGACGTGGGAGGCCCTGGAGGGAGAGCACTTTGACGGGGTGGTGCTTGATTGCACCTGTTGTAATGGGCCGTCTTATTTTGAAAACCACATGGGATTCGAGGATGACCGAAGGGTTCAAGAGAGGATGTTTAACAGCCATATGGCGGATGAACATACGATTTTTGTGGCAACTCATTTTGTACATACCTTTGGGCCGTTCCAGGAGGAGATGGAAGAGGCATTTCGGGAGTATGGGTTTATAGCGGCGTATGATGGGATTGATATTGAGATTTAGGTTTGAGAAGGTTTTGAAAGGGAAAAAGAAGTAAAGTGCACCGGATACCGTGGAAGAATGAAAGGGGTGTCCGGTGTGTTTTTTGTTGACAGATTTTTATTGGAGCGTGTATACTGAACATAATCCTTGGCAGATATTCTTTCTGCCAGATTCGAAAGCATTCTTTTAATCGAACTGTGATTTCCGCAGGCAAACCAATCTATGATTCGTGAGAGGCGGTGGTATACTTTGAAGAGACAAAAGAACTAATTTTTTTATTGCAGGAAAAATGTAATGTACAGTATAATAAAAGGAGAATTCATGGGAGCAATTACATACCAGAACAAAGATGTGGCTTCTAAAGTAACAGGGGAGGCTCTGGTAGGGAGAAGTTTGGCACCGTTGGGCCTTCCGGATTTGAAGATTGTGGATATACTGCCTACCAATTTGCCGACAGTGGAAAGTAACGAGTTAAGGCTTGACAATCTGTTTCTGATGCAGGATGGGGCAGTGGCTATTATTGACTATGAGTCTGATTACAGTAAGGAGAATTTTGTTAAGTATTTGGGATATGTTGCACGGGTTGTCAGGCGGTATGCTGTGGGAAAACGGCTGAATGAACTGAAGAAAATCAAAGTGATTGTAATCTATACCGCAGATGTGGAGAAAGCAGGCCAGATATATGATTTAGAAGGTGTTACCATAAAAGTGGAGAATGCTTTTTTAGTGAACTTGAATACCGAGCAGATCTATAAAAGGCTGGAATCCAGAATTTGCTGTGGGCAGATGCTTGATGAGGAAGAACTGATACAGCTTATGGTACTTCCTTTGACAGTAAAAGGAAAACATGCAAAACAGGATATGATTGTGAAATCGGTGGAACTGGCGAAACGGATCGGAGAAAGGACGCAGGAAGTTCAGGTTTTGTCAGGGCTTTTAACATTTACAGACAAAGTAATTGATGAAACCTATCGTAAGAGGATAAAGGAGGAGTTGGAGATGACACAGATCGTAAAAATGATATTTGATGATGGATTGAAAGAAGGGATAGAACAAGGGATAGAACAAGGGCAGAAGTTGGGGGTAGAGTATAAGCTGATTGAGCAGAGCTGCGTAAAACTGCGGAAAGGAAAAAAGCCGGAAGAGATAGCAGACGAGTTGGAAGAGGAAGGGCAGCTTATCACAGATATCTGTAAGACAGCGGAACCATTTGCACCAGACTATGACTGTAAGGGCGTATATCAGGCATGGAGAGAACAGAGGAAAGACATTAAACAATCGTCGTAAATATGACAGAGCTTAATAAAAAGCAGCCAGCGCGGACTTCACTCCGGCTGGCTCTTTTCTTTCTCGCTTAGATAGTTCTTTGCATCTTTAAAAAAGCTACCCACAATCAACAGCATAATCATTCCCACAGGAAATGCAGCAATAATGGAAACGGTCTGTAGATTTGCCATGGAGTTTTCCGAGAAGATCAGGGCAATGGGGAACAACATCAGTAAAATGGCCCAAAACAGCTTTACATTTCTGTGAGGCTCTGCACCGGATGGCAGGGCTTTGTAGGAATAAGCGGAGGCTACCATGGTAAGGGCATCGAAGGATGTGGAATAGAATGCAATCATGGTGACGGCCAGAAGAACCAATCCGGCCTGGGACCAGGGAAGAGTCTTCATTATGGTGATGATGATCTGATATAAATCTCCGGAGGTCTCATACATGGAGATCAGATCCAGGGTTCCCGTAACCTGAAGATTCAGGCCATAGTTGCCAAGAATGATAAACGAGGTAAAGGTTCCTGCCAATCCCCAGAAATAACCGCCTAAGATGGTCTGTTTGATGGTGCGTCCTTCACTGATGGAACCGATGAAGAACGGGGTGGCTACGCACCATACCATCCAGTAGGCCCAATAGAAGATGGTCCAGTTTTGGGGAAACGAGGTGGTGCGCAGTGCGTCTGTCCAGGTAGACAGGGCAATAAAATTCTGAGTCATGTTGCCAATGGCTGTAATTCCTGTCTCCAATATGTATCTTGACTTTCCGCCTCCTATAAATACGTAGAGAAGCAGCGCAAAAAACAGATAGGTGCAGGAAGCAGCCAGTTTGGAGATCCCTTTCATGCCGAAGTAGACGGTAACTGTATAAGTGATGCCGATGATAAGCAGTATGCCGATGGTCAGCAGATTGGACTGCACAATGCCAAAAACCTGGCTGACAGCCATGGAAAGCAGGGGGGTGGCAAGGGAGAACGTGGTGGCAGTTCCTGCCAGTAAGGCAAAAACAGCCAATAGGTCAATCAGCTTACCGGCAAAGCCATCTACATGCTTTCCCAGAAGAGGCCGACATGCCTCCGAATATTTCTGCTTGCCGCGTTTGCGGACATGAAGCATGAAGCCAAAGGCAGCAGCCAGAACCAGATAAAACCCCCAGGGGATAGGGCCCCAGTGAAACAGAGGGTAGGTGGATGCCCAGTCCTGGACACTTCCCATCTGCTTAATCCGATCCTCTCCGGCATAAAGAATCCATTCACATAAGGAGTAAAACAGGATATCCGCAGCCAGTCCGGCAGTGAACATCATGGAGCCCCATTGAAAGGGGGAATACTTAGGTTTTGAGAGACTGCCCAGGCGGATGGAGCCGTATTTGGAAAATGCGATATACAGGGAACATAAAAACATGCCAAAGCCGATCAGCAGATAGTAACTGCCCAACTCATCACCTAAAAAGAAGCGGATGGATGATAAGATATTGCCTGAGGCTTCTGGGATTGTCATAAATAAAAAACAAAGCAGCAGGATACAGATAAAAGGAATGAAGGTAGTGACCCAGTCCAGCTGAGTGCGCAAATCCGAAGAAGATGTATGGTTTGATGTGTGCTTCATAAAAGTCTCCTTTACGTTCATTTTGTTCAAAAATAATATTTTTTAAACTATATTGAACATAATAACACCGAAGATATAAAAAAGCAAGTAAAAAATGAAAATTTTAAATGGCGGAATTGTGAAGGCATTTCAAGCATATGTATAGGGCAGTACTATTTGAATTCGATTTTCAGGGGGGAAGGGATGGATACCAAAAAGGAGCCAAAACTGATCAATCTTGTGATTGCTCTGGAGTCAGTGCTTCTGCTGGCTTTTTTATTTATGCTTACGCCGGCAGGAAAAAGTATGATGGTCAGTGGAACGGCATCAGAGCCAAGTGAGAAACAGGACTTTATTAAATGGGTGGACTTTAATGTGACAAAAGAGGCGATGCAGAAGGCGTTCCGGTATGATGTGGATACTTGTCAGCAGGAAATTCATTTGGACTGGATTGAGTTATTGGCATATCTTGGAGCCAAATATGGAGGGGATTTTTCCAGATATAAGGATTCGGATATGGATGCCATTGCGCAAAGGATCCTGGGCGGAGAGAAGATGGAAGAGATCACGGCGGATATGAAATACTATAAGTATTATCTGGAGGCTTATACGGCAGTGCTTGGAGGGATGGTTGGAACATACCGGATCGAGATACCTCAATCCCAGGCACCTGCATTCGTGCTGGAGGATGAGAAGGTGGAAAGAGATGCGGAGAGGGGGACTGTCTGGGTGACCAAGTATGGACTGAAGGCATTTTCCCCTATTGGGAAAAACTATCCGTATCAGGATTATGATGATTTTGGAGTGTCAAGAAGCTACGGATTTAAGCGTCAGCACTTAGGACATGATATGATGGGGCAGGTTGGAACACCGGTGATCGCAGTGGAATCCGGACGTGTGGAGGCCATGGGCTGGAATCAGTATGGAGGGTGGAGGTTGGGGATTCGCAGCCTGGATGGGAAGCGGTATTATTATTACGCCCATTTGAGGAAAAATTATCCTTACCATAAGTCGCTTCAGGAAGGAAGCTTGGTGCAGGCGGGGGATGTGATAGGATATCTTGGGAGAACAGGATATAGCCGTACAGAGAATACGAATAATATTGATGAACCTCATCTTCATTTTGGGATTCAGCTGATTTTTGATGAATCCCAGAAAGAGGGGAATAATGAAATATGGATTGACTGTTATGAGATCACGAAATTTTTGGCGATGAACCGGTCAGAGACGGTGAAGAAGCAGGAGACAAAGGAGTATTATCGGGTATATCAGATGGAGGATCCCGATGTTCCCGGCGGGGGTGTGGAACAGAGGATGCCAGAATAGGAAAGATGGCTTTCCATTTTTAGGTATTTGTGTTACTATAGGGAGAGAAGATGTAACAGTTTAGCTAATTAAAAAAGCTACATGAAGAGCATGGCTGCGTTATCTCTGAAAGGCGGTTTTTGAATGTTTTTTCCATTGTGGGAGCACCTAGTGGGGAGTAACTGGTGGTGTCCTAGGGGTCAAAACGCCTTTTGATCTCGACATCATGATATCTTTTCAGGGGTTAGCTGAACGGTTACAAGAGAAATGCAATTGACAAACAGCTTTTATCAAAGATTTTCCTGGTGGTGATATACCAGGGGAGGACTGCCAGAAGCTGTGATATGGGAGGTAGGAATATGAGGGATGTAGCGTACTTGAGACTTTTGGCCAGAGAATACCCTACGATTAAGGCGGCTGGAAGTGAGATTATCAATCTGACAGCTATTCAGGGGTTGCCTAAGGGGACGGAATATTTTTTTAGTGACCTGCATGGGGAACATGAAGCGTTTATTCATCTTTTGAGAAGCTCATCAGGGATTATCAGGGAGAAGATAAAGGAGACGTTTGGCTATGTGATTCCGGAGGCGGAAGAGGAAGAACTGGCCAATCTGATCTATTATCCGGATAAGGTGTTGAATCAGATCGCCCAGTCCGGCAATGACACGGAGGACTGGAAGACAATTACTATATACAGGCTTCTGCAGATCAGCAAGGTGGTTTCTTCCAAATATACCCGTTCCAAGGTCCGCAAGAAGTTGCCGCCAGATTTTGCGTATATTGTGGATGAGATGTTGCATGTGGACTACAATGCAGAGAACAAGAAGATGTTCTACAGTGAGATTGTTCGTTCCATCATCGATGTGGGGATTGCAGGAGAGTTTATCTGTGCGCTGTGTGAGTTGATACAGAGTCTGACCATAGATAGCCTGCATATTATCGGTGATATCTATGATAGAGGCCCAAGGGCGGATTTGATTATGAACGAACTGATGAACTTTCATGATGTAGATATTCAGTGGGGGAACCACGATATCTCCTGGATGGGAGCGGCTACTGGAAATTTGGCCTGTATCTGTAATGTGCTCCGCATCGCCATCAGCTACAACAGCTTCGATGTCCTGGAGGATGGATATGGGATCAACCTGCGTCCTTTGTCCATGTTTGCGGCTAATGCGTATCGGGATGACCCATGTACGCGGTTCACACCCCATATTCTGGATCAGAATATCTATGATGCAGTGGATCCAGGGTTGGCGGCCAAGATGCACAAGGCCATCGCAGTCATTCAGTTTAAAGTGGAGGGGCAGATCATCAAGCGCCATCCGGAATATGAGATGGAACACAGGCGCTTGCTGGAACATGTAGATTTTGAAAAAGGGATCGTGACAGTAAATGGCAAGGAATATCCAATGCTGGATATGAGATTTCCCACCGTGGATCCCAAGGATCCGTTGGCTCTAACCAAGGAGGAGGAGGAACTTCTTCATACTCTGAAAGCATCTTTCCGACACAGCGGGCTGCTGCAGCGCCACATTAAGTTTATCTATTCCCATGGGGCCATGTACAAAGCTTACAATAACAATCTGCTGTATCACGGATGCATTCCGATGAAAAAGGACGGAAGCTTTGAGTTTATCTGTTTTGATGGAACGTCTTACTCAGGAAAAGCATTGATGGATTTTATCAATAAGATGGTGCAGGGGGCCTATTCTCTTCCGGAGAACCATCCGGATAAGGAAACTTCCAGGGACTTTATGTGGTATCTGTGGTGTGGAGCCAAGTCGCCTTTGTTCGGAAAGGACAAGATGACTACCTTTGAACATTATTTTATTGAGGATCATGCCACTCACAAGGAAGTTATGAATCCCTATTATCAGCTAAGTGTGAAGGAAGAGTATTGTGATAAAATCTTAAGGGAATTCGGCCTTCCTACCAGAGGGGCTCATATCATCAACGGCCATGTGCCGGTG
>JAETTS010000133.1 GCA_021769025.1 Enterocloster bolteae | reverse complement strand
AAAATGGCAAAGATTGTAACCATGGGCGAGATCATGTTAAGATTGTCCACCCCAAACAATGAGAAATTTATTCAGGCTGATGAGTTTGATATCAACTATGGCGGCGGCGAGGCCAATGTAGCGGTTTCCCTGGCCAACTATGGACACGATGCAGAATTTGTGACAGCGGTACCAGCCAACCCCATCGGTGAGTGTGCAGTTGCGGCTCTGAGAAAATACAATGTAGGCACAAAGCATATCGCAAGAATCGGTGAGAGACTGGGGATCTATTATCTGGAGACCGGTTCTGCCATGAGAGCTTCCAACGTGGTTTACGACAGAGCCCACAGCTCCATCTCTACAGCTACAGCAGATGAGTTTGACTTTGATGAGATTTTCAAGGATGCTGACTGGTTCCATTTTACAGGGATTACTCCGGCTGTCAGCGACGCTGCCATTGAACTGACCGAGGCTGCTTTAAAGGCTGCCAAAGCCCACAATGTGACAGTATCCGTTGACCTAAATTTCCGTAAGAAATTATGGTCTTCTGAGAAGGCTCAGAAGGTTATGACTAACTTAATGCAGTATGTTGATGTGTGTATCGGCAACGAGGAAGATGCAGAGAAGGTTCTTGGCTTCAAGCCAGGCAACACCGATGTGACTTCCGGTGATCTGGAACTGGCAGGTTATGTGGATATCTTCAACCAGATGGCGGACAAGTTCGGTTTCAAGTACATCATCAGTTCTCTGCGTGAAAGCCACAGTGCTTCTGACAACGGTTGGTCCGCATGCATCATGGATGGAAAGACCAGAGAGTTCTACCACTCCAGAAAATACCATATCACCCCAATCGTTGACCGTGTAGGCGGTGGTGACTCCTTCGCAGCAGGCCTGATCTGCGGCCTGGTAGACGGCAAGGATATGAAGGCGGCCCTGGAGTATGCGGTGGCAGCTTCCGCTTTAAAGCATACCATTCCTGGTGACTTTAACCTGGTGACCCGTGCAGATGTTGAGAATCTGGCAGGTGGCGATGGCTCGGGACGTGTGCAGAGATAATGACAGAAGGTAATCGTTCCGTTATGGGATAGGAACGTGAAAGATGGCGATCCGCCAAAGAGCCAACGGAACAGATCATCAAAAGACAGGATAAAGGACAGCTTTTATGCCTTAAGAGGCATCGGAACTGTCCTTTTCTTAAAAGGGGGATAAGGCTATGGAAGATAAACGAAATTTTGATCTGCTTACACTGGGACAGCTGTTGTTGCGTCTTTCGCCGCCAAACAATGATAGGCTGGTAAGAGGAGACACATTTGAGAAACAGGTAGGAGGGGCTGAATTGAATGTGGCCGTCGGCGTGGCGCTTCTGGGCCTTCATGTAGGGATTATTTCCAAATTGCCGTCTCATGATATTGGAAGCTTTATGAAGGGAAAGATTCGTTCCTATGGGGTCAGCGATGACTTTTTCCTGTATGATACGTCTCCCCTTGCCAGAGTGGGAATCTACTACTATGAGAATGGGGCATATCCAAGGAAGCCCAAAGTGATTTATGATCGTGCCAACAGCTCGTTTTATTCCCTGAATATCGACGAGATCCCGAAGGAGGCATACACAGCGGCAAGGTGCTTTCATACCAGCGGAATCACATTAGCTTTGAACAAGAAATTAAGAGAGACTACGGTGGAGATGATAAAGCGGTTTAAAGAGGCGGGCACTTTGGTTTCATTTGACGTGAATTTCCGGGGGAACTTATGGACAGGGGATGAGGCAAGGGAGTGCATTGAGAAGATCCTTCCCTATGTGGATATTTTCTTCTGTTCTGAGGATACGGCAAGGCTGACCTTTAAAAAGACCGGGACAGCCAGAGAGATGATGAAAAGCTTTACGGATGAGTATCCCATCTCCATTGTGGCATCGACGCAGAGAACGGTTCACAGCCCTAAGCGGCATACGTTTGGCTCTGTGATATACGATGCCAAGAAGAATCAGTATTATGAGGAAGAGCCATACAGGGATATTGATGTGGTAGACCGGATTGGCAGCGGTGATGCTTATATCTCCGGTGCATTGTATGGCCTGCTTACCAGTGAGTTTGACTGTGCAAGGGCGGTGGCTTTCGGCAATGCAACCAGCGCAGTGAAGAACACCATTCCCGGAGACCTTCCGTCATCCAATCTGGAAGAGATTCAGACCATCATCAAGGCCCATAACCAGGCAGGGCCACAGAGTGAGATGGCAAGATAGGCCATCATGTAATCTGAGGAAAACGGGATCAGGCAAGAATGAGGCCAGGGGGAACAAAAATCTGGAAATCAAAATAAGAATTGGGGGTAACAACTATGAATTCAATAAAGGGAAATGTAATTGTAGGGCAGTCCGGCGGGCCAACCGCAGTGATTAATTCTAGTCTGGCAGGCGTATTTAAGACAGCCAGAGACAGAGGGGCAAATAAGGTTTACGGCATGCTTCACGGAATCCAGGGGCTTTTGCAGGAGAAATATGTAGATCTGTCCCAGCACATCAAAAGCGACCTGGATATTGACTTGTTAAAACGGACACCGTCGTCTTTCCTTGGATCCTGCCGCTTTAAACTGCCGGAGATCAAAGAGAATACGGAAATCTACGACAAGATTTTTGCAATTCTGGATAAGCTGGAGGTTGAATATTTCTTCTATATCGGTGGCAATGATTCCATGGATACCATTAAGAAGCTGTCAGATTATTCCATTTTAAATGGCAGCAAGATCCGTTTTATGGGAGTTCCCAAAACCATTGACAATGACCTGGCTGTGACAGACCATACGCCTGGCTTCGGAAGCGCCGCCAAGTACATTGCATCCATCACAAAGGAAGTGATCCGCGACGGCCTGGTATATGGCACCAAGAGCGTGACCATTTTAGAGATCATGGGGAGAAATGCAGGATGGCTGACAGGTGCGGCTGCACTGGCCAAGGGAGAAGACTGCGAGGGGCCGGATATGCTGTTTCTGCCGGAAGTGACCTTTGATGTGGACGAATTTATGAAGAAGGTTGGAGCGCTTCAGGAGAAGCGGGAATCCGTGGTGGTAGCCGTTTCCGAGGGTGTGAAGGTTGCAGATGGCCGCTATGTGTGCGAACTGACAGACAACATTGACTATGTGGATGCATTCGGGCATCGGCAATTGACTGGTACGGCACGGTATCTGGCAGAAAAGATCTCCAGAGAAGTGGGATGCAAGACCAGAGCCATTGAGTTTAACTCCCTTCAGCGTTGCGCCTCCCATATTGTAGGGCGTGTGGATATCACAGAGGCATTTCAGGTAGGTGGCGCTGCCGTAAAAGCAGCGTTTGAGGGAGAGACCGGCCAGATGGTTATCTTAAAGAGGGTTTCGGATGATCCGTATCTGTGTGTGACGGAGCTTTATGACGTACATAAGATTGCCAACGTGGAGAAGAAGGTTCCGAGAGAATGGATCAATGAAGCAGGCGATTATGTGACGCCGGAGTTTGTAAATTATGTGCGTCCACTAATTCAGGCGGAGTTAACGCCTATGATGGTAGATGGTCTGCCAAGGCATCTGCGCCTGGAGGACAAGTAAAAACAGAAAGATAGAAAGAGGGAAGAATGATGCAGTATCGTAAATTTGGCAACACGGGAGTACAGGTTTCGGCATTAGGATTCGGGTGTATGAGGCTTCCGCTTCTGGAAGACAAGGTTACCGTGGATGAGAAAGAGGCGGTAAAGATCATTCGACATGCCATTGACGAAGGGGTGAATTACATAGATACTGCTTACCCTTACCACAATGGCACCAGTGAATGCATCGTGGGAAAAGCGCTGGAGGACGGCTACCGGGATAAGGTTTATGTGGCAGATAAGAGTCCCATGTGGAAGCTGGAAAAGGAAAGTGATTTTGATGACATTCTGGAGGAGCAGCTTCAAAAATTGGGGACGGACCATATTGATTTTTATCTTCTCCATGCCCTCAACAGAGAGCGCTTCGAGGAGAAGGTGAAAAAGTTCCATCTTCTTGAGCATATGAAGGCAGCCAGGGAGGCAGGAAAGATTAAGTACTTGGGTTTTTCCTTCCATGGTGATCTGGAGACCTTTAAGGAACTTGTGGATTATACAGATGAATGGGATTTCTGCCAGATTCAGTATAACTATATTAATCTGGATTATCAGGCGGGAGATGCAGGGCTTCACTATGCGGCGGATAAGGGTCTGGGCGTGATTGTCATGGAGCCGCTTTTAGGCGGACGGCTGGCCAATCTGTCAAGCCATGTGGCGGAGGTGTTCTCCAAGGAGAAGACCGTAGTGGAGCATGCCCTGGACTTCTTGTGGAATCAAAAAGAGGTCAGCCTCCTTCTAAGCGGTATGGGAGCGGAACAGCAGGTAAAGGACAATCTTGTGTATGCAGGCAGAAGCAGCATTGGTATGCTGACTGAAGAAGAATTGGCGGCTTATGGAAAGGCCAAGGAAATCTATGATAAGATGTCCATGGTGGATTGTACCGGATGCGCCTACTGTATGCCTTGTCCATTTGGGCTGAATATTCCGGAGTTATTTAAGACCTATAATCTGTATGGACTGCGGGGGAAGGAAGCAGCTAAGGAAGCTTATGACAAGTTTGAGGTACGCTCGGATGCCTGCAGAAGCTGTCACAAGTGTGAAAAGGTCTGCCCACAGAACATCGGCATCAGCCAGGTGATGAAGAACATTGCACAGCTGTTGGGATAGAGGGAAAATATTTCCTGTTTAGGGGAAGCTGCGAAGGAGCAGCTTCCCCTAAACTATATGGGTCTGGCCTTCAAACAAAACTTGTTGACGGCAATTTAAAGAAGGGGTATGATAGGAGCAGGAACGACAGAGAGAAGTGAGAGGGCAGAGGATTTGGAAGACAGAAAACAGAAGGAAAGGGTTTGGGAGATTCATGCCACCAGGCCGGAGCAGATTGAGGAAGTGATGGAGCTGTATGCCCATGCCAGAAGATTTATGGCGGAGCATGGCAATCCAAATCAATGGAAGGATTCCCACCCGCCCAGAGGTGCGGTTGAATGTGACATTCAAGATGGAAACAGCTATGTGTGTGTGGATAACGGGCGGATTGCCGGGGTTTTCTATTATCGCATAGGAGACGATCCCACCTATGCCGTGATTGAAGAGGGACAGTGGCTCAATGATAAGCCTTACGGGGTAATACACCGGATTGCGTCCGATGGCAAGACCAAAGGGATTGGATCTTTCTGTGTGAACTGGGTGGTTTCCCAGTGCGGCAATGTAAGGATTGACACCCACAGGGATAATGTTGTCATGCAGAATATGTTAAAGAAGAATGGATTCCAATACTGTGGAATCATTCACATAGAAAATGGGGAGGAACGGTTGGCATATCAACGGTGTGACATTTAGCCAGGGCTGTTGACGGGACGGCGCCAGGTTAGATTATATTTTTAAGGAGGATGTTAAGATGAAGCGTTCAGAGATCAACAAGGCATTGAAAGAGATGGAGGCCATGATAAAAGAATATCGGTTTGCCCTGCCGCCATTCTGCGATTTTACGCCGGAAGAGTGGAACGAGAAAAGCCATGAGTATGATGAGATAAGGGATAACATGCTGGGATGGGACATTACGGATTATGGCCTGGGGAGATTCGATGAGGTAGGGTTTTCTTTGATTACTTTGCGAAACGGCAATCCAAAGTTGAGCGAGACCTATCCGAAACCCTATGCAGAGAAGCTTCTTTATATTAAGGAAGGCCAGATGGCACCGATGCATTTCCACTGGTATAAGATGGAAGATATCATCAACAGAGGCGGCGGAAATGTATTGATCCGGGTCTACAACTCCACACCGGAAGGTGAGTTTGCAGATACAGATGTGACAGTTCACTGCGATGGACGGGCTTATACGGTTCCGGCTGGAACTCAGATTAAGCTGAAGCCGGGGGAGAGCATTACCGTGTTCCAGAATATGTATCACGACTTTGAACTGGAGCCAGGGACAGGACCGGTGCTTCTTGGGGAAGTTTCCATGTGCAATGATGATGAGCATGACAACCGGTTCAAGGAGCCTATCGGACGATTCCCGGAGATTGAAGAGGATGAGGCGCCTTACCGTTTGCTTTGCAATGAGTATCCCAAGGCAAAATAGACGAAGGGTATAACTGGAAATTGTGGCGGCAGTCCGTCGGCATCTGCCGCCGGGCTGTTTGTTTATGTACAGATCCATGGAAAGGAAGTATGTTGTTAAGGCAGTGCACAGGGGATACGGTGAGCATGGAATATCTTCCCTTCGCGATTCCATTGAAGATTGAGAGGAGGAAGGGAAAAGGACTGCCTGTGCAAGGAAAATAAAAGGGTGCTTTAGAGAAAGGAATCGTGAAGATGAAGGATGAATTGAGAAAAACTGGCAGTATCCAGCAGCTGGCCTACATCAGGCAGGTGGAATATCTGGAGGGACCGGCTAAGAATTTAAGGGCCTATCAGGTGAAAAATGGAAATCTGATGTTTACGGTAGAAATGGATAAATGCCTGGATTTGGCAGAGGTATCTTATAAAGGGGTGAATCTTTCCTTTTTGGCAAAGAATGGCCTTACAAGCGCAGAGTACAGCAGAGCCTACGGGTATTCCAATAAGAGTGTCATGGGCGGTATGATGTTTACCTGTGGAAACGACAATGTAGGGCCGGGAGATAGAAAACGGCAGCTTCCGGTTCATGGAAGCCTGCGGTTTACCCCGGCTTCCCATACATCCTCCCATTGTTTTTTTGATGACGACGGAAGATATCGCATGATAATAAGCGGCGAGATGGAGCCGGACGGGTTGTTTGAGGGCCATATCCGTCTGCGAAGGACCATAGAGACCGAATATGGAAGAGGAAGGATCGTTATAACCGACCGGTTTTGGAATGAAGGGTATGTGGATGAGCC
>JAETTS010000132.1 GCA_021769025.1 Enterocloster bolteae | reverse complement strand
TTCCGGGGGCAGCCAGGGTATATATGGTCCGGGAAGCAATCAGAGGCCGATGGATCCTGGATATGCTGTTTGGCAGGCGCAGAATGCTGCTGATCCCGGAACAGTAGGTGAAGAAAACGGAGACGGCACCCTTCAGGCGGCCCCACAGATCCCACAGAATAATTTTCTGAATTCCGCTGTTACAGACTCGGTGGTTAAGGTGGCGGAGAAATATACTTATGATCAGATGGCAGCGGATATTCAACAGCTGCAGGCGCGTTATGGAGAGAAAATCCATGTCAATGTGGTTGGACATTCTCACGACGGCAGAAACATTTATGAAGTGATTGTGGGAAATGTCAATGCGCCCAGGCATATTCTTTTACAGGGAGCAATCCATGCCAGAGAATACATGACACCCCTTATTATGATGAGCCAGATCGAACTGGCATTGTTTCACTATGATACAGGGCAGTATGATGGGATGATGCTGAGGGATATGTTCCAGCAGACGGCGCTGCATTTTATTCCTATGAGCAACCCGGATGGGGTAACCCTGTCACAGTTTGGATTTGTTGGAATCCGGTCTGATTTCCTGAAACAGACTATTTTAAATAGCTATGCCAGGGACACGGCGGAAGGAAGGACTTCTCTTCCTATCGAACAGTATCTGTCTATTTGGAAGAGCAATGCGGCAGGGGTGGATTTGAATCATAATTTCCCGGCGGACTGGGATGGGGTCGTTACTTCAGCGGTTTCTAATTCCTATTCCGGCTATAAAGGCCCCAGCCCTCTGTCAGAACCGGAGAGCCAGGCGTTGGCTTCTATGGCAGACAAATATGCCTGGGCAGCAACGATCAGTTACCACTCTATGGGAAATATAATCTACTGGGATACCCAGATAAGCAAAGTGAAGGAGGCTTCGTTATCCCTGGCTCAAAGCATCTCTGCTGTGACCGGATACCGGATGGACGGAAGCGACGGGAAAGGTGGTTATAAAGATTGGATGCAGTCCAAGGACAACCCGGTGCCTGGGATTACCATCGAGGTGGGAAGCGTCAGCTGCCCATTGCCGGTAAGCCAGTTTGATGGAGTTTGGCAGCAGAATAAAGCGGTCTGGGTTCAGGCATTGAAGTGGAGTGTTGGACGATAAAATACGAATTATCAGAAAGGAATGGTGACTTGCAGATAGGGCAATAAAATATCCAAAACAGCCAGATTTCTTTTGACTTTCCCTTTAAAGGATGGTATCATAGACCTATCCTTTCAGGAGACCATGGCCGTGGACATACAAGAGATGACTTTCTAAAGATAAATAACACAATTTACGGAAACAGCAGGCCGCAGACAGGAAAAGCAAAAGAAAGGGGAAGTCATGTCAGAAGTCGAAAAATTGATTCTAGAAAAGCTGGATGGGCTTAGCCAGGATGTACAGGAAGTGAAAGTGGAGGCTACGAAGGCTCACGAAGAGGCGGTAAAGGCTCATGAAGTAGCCCAGAAAGCATATGAGGAGGCTACGAAAGCTCACAAAGAGGCGACAAAGGCCCATGAAGAAGCAAGTTTGGCTCATGAGGAGGCTACGAAGGCCCGCGAGGAAGCAAGCTTAGCCCACGAGGAGGCGACAAAAGCCCATGAGGAGGCGACAAAGGCTCACGAAGTAGCTAAAAAAGCCTACGAAGAGGCGACAAAAGCCCATGAAGAGGCAAGTTTAGCTCACGAGGAGGCGACAAAAGCCCGCGAGGAAGCAAGCTTAGCTCACGAGGAGGCGACAAAAGCCCATGAGGAGGCGACAAAGGCTCACGAAGTGGCTAAAAAAGCCTACGAAGAGGCGACAAAAGCCCATGAAGAGGCAAGCTTAGCCCACGAGGAGGCGACAAAGGCTCACGGGGAGTCTGTGAAAGCTAACGAGACATCCCAACAGGCTAAGGAAGCTGCGTTCAGGACCCAGATGGTTCTGGAGAATGAGATCAGCCGGAAGATCGATATCATTGGTGAAGGCCACGATTTTTTGAAGATGAGGCTCAGCGATGCTATGAAGTTTGAGTTAAAAAGCGAACGGATGGAATTGGATATGATGAGCCTTCGGATTGATGTAAAGAAGATCAAAGCCCATTTGAATATTGACTGACAGACAGGTTAATGCATGATGGATTGATACATAAAAGAAAGCGATAGGAGACACCCCGGTCCTCTATCGCTTTTTACCTTATAACTTAGCTACGAAACGGAGCAGAATACGACAATGGTATCCGGTGTAGTCTGAGCAGGAATACTTCTGGTAGTGGCACTGTAGAGAACCAGAAGAAGCTGGCCGCCCAAACGGCCCGGATAGATCTGACCGTTCTGTGTCCGGATGTTGGTGCGGGTAGACAGATTCAGAACCAGGCTATTGTCGCTGTTGCGCAGGTTCTGGTCAAAGGTATCCAGCATCGCGTACTGATTTCTGGCTGGCTTTACGATGACAACAGCCTGATATTGAGGCGGATAGATTAACGGCATAGGTGCCAGTGTGTCATAAAAAGCAATGATTCGGTCTCCCTGACGGATCGGTGCCTGGTTCAGCACATAGGTGTTTGGGTTTAAGACCACGGAATAGGTCTCCCCATAAATCGTCTGAACAGAGAAAAGCAACGTGCAGGCGGAGGCAGAATTACCGAATGGAAAATCAGAGATGGATGTTACAGTTCCTTCGATAGGAGAAAAACGACTCATAAAAGCTCCTGGGAGAATTCTTTTACCTTATTGTATGAAGGGCGGCAAAAATCGGTGAGCAGCATAGAGCCAAGAAAAGATTTCTATTGTTTTTTCTGCTTTCAAGGGTTATAATGTCCAGACAGATGTCATTTTCCGTCTTTGGAAAATGGTATGCCGTATCGGCGGAAAAGCTTGTGTTTGGCACACGGAATGGAGGAACTGATGAGTAGAGTAAGGACAAGATATGCTCCCAGCCCAACAGGCAGGATGCATGTAGGAAATCTGAGAACCGCATTGTATGCGTACTTGATTGCAAAGCACGAGGGAGGAGATTTTCTTCTTCGTATTGAAGATACGGACCAGGAACGTTTTGTGGAGGGAGCCACAGAGATCATTTACCGGACTCTTGAGAAGACCGGGCTGGTTCACGATGAAGGACCGGACAAAGATGGGGGTGTAGGCCCTTATGTACAGAGCCAGCGCCAGGCAGCCGGAATTTATCTGGAGTATGCGAAAAAGCTGGTGGAAAAAGGGCAGGCTTATTACTGTTTTTGCGATGAGGAACGCCTCAGTTCTCTGAAACGCATGGTAAACGGTGAGGAGATCATGACCTATGATAAACATTGCCTTCATCTGTCTAAGGAGGAGATCCAGGCCAACTTAGCGGCTGGAAAGCCTTATGTGATCCGTCAGAATAACCCAACAGAAGGGATCACTACATTTCATGACGAAATCTATGGAGACATCTCCGTGGAGAATTCTGAGCTGGATGATATGGTTCTGATTAAATCTGACGGGTACCCCACATACAACTTTGCCAATGTGGTGGATGATCATCTGATGGGGATCACCCATGTGGTAAGAGGCAATGAATATCTGTCTTCCTCCCCAAAATACAATCGGCTCTATGATGCGTTTGGCTGGGAGGTTCCTGTGTATGTACACTGCCCTCTGATTACCAATGAAGAGCATAAAAAACTGAGTAAGCGAAGCGGCCACTCCTCCTACGAAGATCTGATAGAGCAGGGATTTGTGTCAGAGGCTGTAGTAAACTATGTGGCGTTGCTTGGCTGGTCTCCGGAGGACAACCGGGAGATATTCACCCTCAAGGAGCTGGTGGATGCCTTTGATTACCGTCATATGAGCAAATCCCCGGCGGTGTTTGATGTGACTAAGTTAAGATGGATGAACGGGGAGTATTTAAAGGCCATGGAATTTGAACGGTTCTATGGTATGGCAGAGCCTTATATCCGGGAAGTGATCAAAAAAGATCTGGATTTAAAAAAGATTGCTGCAATGGTAAAGACCAGGATCGAGGTATTCCCGGATATTGCTGCCCACATTGATTTCTTTGAGGCCATGCCGGAATACGATCCCCAGATGTATGTCCACAAGAAGATGAAGACAACGAAAGAAACCTCTCTGGAGGTGTTAAAGGATGTGCTCCCTCTTTTGGAGGCACAAGATGATTACTCCAACGATAGCCTGTACCAGATCTTGTCCCAGTATGTATCAGACAAAGGCTACAAGACAGGTTATGTCATGTGGCCCATCCGCACTGCGGTATCCGGCAAGCAGATGACTCCGGCAGGAGCTACAGAGATTATGGAGGTTTTGGGAAAGGAAGAGTCGCTGAACCGAATCCGAAGAGGAATTCAGCTGTTGACACAGTGACCCCTATGCCGCTTTTTCTGGAGTTGCCATAAGTGAAAGAAATCAACATTGGAGGAATTGCAATCTATGGCATTTAACCCTTCCCAGGAGAAAGCCATAAGCCATATCCATGGACCGATGATGGTTCTTGCCGGGCCAGGTTCCGGCAAAACCACTGTGATCACCCACAGAACCAGATACCTGACAGAGCACGGCATTGACCCAGGCAATATTTTAGTAATCACCTTCACAAGGGCGGCCGCCCGGGAGATGCAGGAGCGGTTTTCCGTGTTGATGGAGGGGAAGGCAACCAGGGTTAGCTTTGGCACCTTTCATTCCGTCTTTTTCACCATACTGAAACATGCATATCGCTATCAGGCCTCCAATATTGTGCGGGAAGAGCAAAAGAATCAGTTTATTCGGGAGATGATTGAGCAGTATGATCTTAAGATCGAGGACGAGCATGAATTTGTCCCGTCCATCCTGGGGGAGATCAGTTTTGTGAAAAGCGAGATGGTAAGCCTGGATCATTATTATTCCCAGAATTGTTCAGAGTCTATGTTCAAGAAGATGTATCAGGGGTACGAGGAGAGGATGCGCAGGGACGGACTTTTCGACTTTGATGATATGCTGGTTATGTGTCATTAATTATTTGTCCGAAGGAAGGATATCCTCAAGGCATGGCAGAATAAATTTCAGTATATTCTCATTGACGAGTTTCAGGATATCAACAAGGTTCAGTATGAGATCGTGAAAATGTTGGCGCTGCCTTGCAATAATCTGTTTATTGTAGGGGATGATGACCAGTCGGTCTATCGGTTCCGCGGGGCGAAGCCGGAGATAATGCTGGGGTTTACCAAAGATTATCCAGAGGCCAGAACTGTGCTTTTGGGAACCAATTACCGCTCTACAAAGGAGATCGTGGATACAGCTACCATGCTGATTAACCACAATGCCAAGCGGTATAAGAAGAAACTGACCGCAGCCCGGGGAGCCGGAAAGCCGGTGATCACATCAGGCAGCAAGGAGCCTCAGGAAGAGACGCTTCGGATCGTGGAAGAGATACAGGATTACGTAAGGGCTGGATACTGTCTGGAAGATATGGCGATCCTGTACCGGACCAACTTAAATCCCAGGCTGATGGTTGAGAAGCTGATGGAATACAACATTCCATTTACCATGAAAGATTCCCTGCCCAATCTCTATGAACATTGGATTTCCAAGAATGTGCTGGCCTATATACAGGCAGCCAGAGGAGATTTAAAACGGGGCAATATCCTTGCAGTCATCAACCGCCCCAACCGTTACATTAGCCGGGATGCGTTGGATGGCCGTGAGATTTCCTGGAATCAGGTAAAATCCTTTTATCAGGATAAAGGATGGATGGTGGAGCGGATTGAACAGTTGGAGTACGATCTTCTGATGATCAAAAGTATGCCCCCGGCAGCTGCGGTTAATTATATCCGCAAGGCTGTGGGATATGACGACTACATAAAAGAATATGCCAGATTCCGCCGCATGAAGGAAGAGGAACTGTTGGATGTTCTGGAGCAGTTAAAGGAAAGCGCAGCGGGATTTTCCACCATGGACGCATGGTTTTCCCACATGGAGGAATACAAAGATAAGCTTCAGGAACAGGCCCGGCTTCAGAAGTCTGCCCCGGAAGGGGTCTCTCTGATGACCATGCACAGCTCCAAAGGCCTGGAGTTTAAGATTGTCTATATTTTGGATGCCAACGAGGGAATCACCCCTCACAGGAAGGCGGTTTTGGAAGCGGATATGGAAGAGGAGCGGCGCATGTTCTATGTGGCTATGACAAGGGCGAAGGAGAGGCTCCATGTATGCTATGTTCAGGAGCGGTACGGGAGGAAGCAGGAGAAGTCACGTTTTATCGGGGAATATTTAGGATCCGACGATTCTTCTGTTAAGAGCCGGCAGGCAGGCCTCTTTACCCCAAAAAACGGTTCCTTCCGGCAAGTTAAGTGATCTGGCACAGGAAGGGAGTTTTGAAGTCAAGGCTTATTATGAGGGATGCAGCAAAGCACAGGCAGAGAATGTGCAAGCAGGGTGTGTATTGTCGGGATGCGCATGTTCAGGAGGTATGATGGAAGGAAAGAAGGGGTATATTCATATATACTGCGGGGATGGAAAGGGGAAGACCACAGCAGCTCTGGGTCTGGCAGTTCGGGCGGCAGGGAGAGGAAAGAAGGTTTTGATTGCCAGATTCCTGAAGACCGATGATTCTGGAGAGGTTATGGCGCTTTCCCAGATTTCAGGAATTACGGTTCTTCCGTGTAAGAAAACCTTTGGCTTCTATTTTCAGATGACAGAATCCCAGAAGAGAGAGGCGGAAGAATATTATGGAGACCAATTGAAGAAAGCGTGGAGCCAGGCATCAGAAGAAGGATATGACATGCTGATTCTGGATGAGATTATGGCGGCCTGTACTTGTCGCCTGGTGTCTGAAGGGAAGCTGGTACAGTATCTTGAAGAGAAACCCAAGGAGCTGGAGGTGGTGATGACTGGAAGGAACCCACCGGAACAATTGATTCATATGGCCGAGTATGTGTCAGAGATTCACA
>JAETTS010000131.1 GCA_021769025.1 Enterocloster bolteae | reverse complement strand
CTTGAGCCGCTCCATCTCCAACCGTTTCCGGCCAGGCCTTACCTTCTCCGGGTGCCAGGAGTGCTCCATCAGGATGCTTAAAAGGCTGTTCAACTTCTCATTGATATGCATATCCCGGATGTAATCGGCGGAGAGGGCAAGATGGTACAGCTGGTCAATCAGGGTTGTGATTGGATTTACGAACAGAAGCGAATCCTCCAGGCCTGTCTGCGAAGGGCATGACAATACCGAGTCCCCCCTGCCTGAAGAAAATACTGGCTGACCACCTCTCTCCTGGTATTTTGCATAGACAGCAGGAAGAAAAGCACCATAAAAATGACACCAGGATAATGTCCACAGTTCCTTCCCTGTACTGTGGCTGTATGGTTTCAGGCAATCAATAAATACACAATCCCCGGTTTTCAGCTCATATGTCCTTTTCTCATAAGACAGCGTCCCAGAACCAGAGGTCACCACAAAGCAGAGAAAGGAACGGAGATTGCTCCTTGTACTTGTGTGAGGCTTAACTGCCTGAAGGGTTCCTGCCTCCTGCAGATACAAAAGTGTCGTTTTCGCCCAGGCAGAAGGGGTGTAGATACATCGCTTGGATGTAACAGATGGCGTATTGCTGAATAAGTTCTGCTCTATGGCATCCATTTTCCCGTCTCCTTCCCTTTCTGATGCATTCAAACATTCCGCGATCATTCCTGTTTTATCCACATAGTAAAAATCTTCAATGGCGATAGGCAATTTTCTTCCCCTCTTATGTACTATTCCGAGAGTACATTCTTCTATATTATCTGTAGTATTATGTGCAGTTACAAGGAATAACAACTTTTCTGCTTCAAATCTTACCATATTTCACCCCGGCCTTCAACTTTTTTGTATCCCTTTTCTGGGCTTGACATTCCCTCAAAACCATATTATAATCCTCCATCAAGGCCCTCAGCCTACTATATTTCCTGTGGAACCAGAAAAGGAGTCATCCGTCTTAAAGGCAGGTGAAAAAGGCTCCAAGTATACATCCAATCAATAAGGAGGCTCATCTATGAAAATTATCACCATCAGCCGGGAATTCGGAAGCGGCGGCAGGGAACTGGGAAAACGGCTTGCCGATCAGCTGAATTTTGACTATTACGATAGAGAGATCATCACCGCCATTGCCCAGAAGCAGGGGCTCAACGAAACCTATGTGGAAAGGGCTTTAGATAACCGCACCTGGCAAAGCGTCCCTCTTACCTTTCGCCGTTCTTTGTTTGGCGCCTCTGTCCTCCAGTCTCCCCAGACTGACCTTCTGCTGGAGCAGAAACGGGTCATTGAGGCCATCGCCCAGACTGGAAAAGACTGTGTCATCGTAGGCCGCAATGCAGACATCCTCCTAAAGAACGAACGCCCCTTCAATCTATTCGTCTGCGCAGATATGGAAGCCCGGATTCGTCGGTGTATGGAGCGGGCTCCAAAAGGAGAACATCTGTCAAAAAAAGAACTGGAGCAGAAGATCCGCCGGATGGATAAAAACCGTGCTGCCACCCGTGAGATCCTTACCAACAGCAAATGGGGGCAGTGTAATACTTACCATCTAACCATCAATACCACAGACTGGAATATCAAGGAATTGACCCCGGCTGTGGCAGCTTTTGTGGCACATTGGTACGCAGGGAGGCAGTGAATCCTGCCCTTTATTCCATGCCAGCTCCCCATGATGTGCCTACTGCCAGACATCCCTCTGGCACTATTGCATACAATTGATTGCATACGATAGCCCCGTCACAATCACCGGTTCAGACATGTTATTGAAAGGAGTTGAACAGACATGAATATTCAATTGTCAGACCATTTCACATACAAAAAACTGTTTCATTTTACATTGCCCTCTATCTTTATGATGATCTTCACCTCCATTTACGGTGTGGTAGATGGATTTTTCGTCTCCAATTTTGTGGGTAAGACACCGTTTGCCGCAGTCAATTTCATTATGCCGTTCCTGATGATCCTGGGTGCAATAGGATTTATGTTCGGCACAGGAGGCAGCGCGTTGATCTCCAAGACCATGGGGGAGGGAAATGACGAGAAGGCAAAACGCCTCTTCTCCCTGTTCATCTATGTGTCCATTATCTGCGGTATTGTCATCGCAGGCTTGGGGATCCTGTTCCTTCGCCCGGTTACCCTGCTTTTAGGTGCAACAGGAACCATGGTAGAGGACTGCGTTGTCTATGGAAGGATTATCCTGATTGCCCTTCCGGCTTTCTTATTGCAATATGAATTCCAAAGCTTCTTTGTGACCGCGGGGAAACCGCAGCTGGGATTGGCCGTCACAGTCGCCTCCGGTGTCACCAACATGGTGCTGGATGCCATCCTGGTGGCTGGATTTTCCCTGGGGCTTCCCGGAGCGGCAGCAGCAACTGCTTTCAGCCAGGTAGTGGGCGGCATGATCCCGCTGTTCTATTTCTACCGCCCCAATTCCAGCCTTCTTAAGCTGACCAAAACCAGTTGGGACGGAAGCGCTATTTTAAAAGCCTGTACCAACGGATCCTCCGAACTGATGTCCAACATCTCCATGTCCCTTGTCAGCATGCTTTACAATGCCCAGCTGATGGCCTATGCAGGTGAGGACGGAGTCGCAGCATACGGGGTTCTGATGTATGTCAACATGATTTTTCTAGCCGCCTTTATCGGCTACTCTGTAGGAACCGCTCCAGTCATTGGATATCACTACGGGGCAGAGAATCACCATGAATTAAAAAGCCTGCTGAAGAAAAGCCTGATCATCATCGGCATCCTTTCTGCTGCCATGCTGATTGCAGCCGAAGTCCTGGCAAGACCTTTGGCTGTCATCTATGTGGGATATGACCTGGAACTTCTTAAGCTGACCCTGAGAGGATTTGTGATCTTTTCCTTCTCCTTTTTGTTCGCAGGCATTTCCATATATGGCTCCTCTTTCTTTACCGCACTAAACAACGGCCTGGTGTCTGCACTGATTTCCTTCTTAAGAACCATGGTGTTTCAGATCGCGGCAGTCCTTCTTTTCCCTCTGATATGGGGAATCGATGGAATATGGGGATCCATTGTCATCGCGGAATCCATGTCTGCAATTGTAACCGTGTTGTTCCTGGTGGGAATGAGAAAAAAGTATCACTATTAAAACGAAAGGTGCGCCGCCAGGCGCACCACAAGATAAAGAATCCGGCCAAACTAAAACAGGCCGGATTCCTTTTATATCACAGCAGTTTCTTATTTAAACTTCATGCCATCTCTAAATGCATTTCCAACCCTTTCCCCTAACTTCAAATATCCATTGTTTACCGGGTCGAACACAATGGGATCCAGCTTCGAAGGGTCAATCTGCCCATTCTCTCCCAGCACCCTCTCATCCGCAGACACATTTACAATTTCCCCCACCAGCCGGCAGCTGTCCTTATCATAGCTTATAAGCTTACATTCTACTGCCATAGCCAGTTCCTCGATCACAGGCGCGTCTACAAACTCTGCCTTAGCCGTGTGGAATCCTGCCCGCTCCAGCTTATCTGGCACATCATTGGCAGATTCAATCCCCACATAGTCGCATTCCGCCACATGGGCCCCATCTGCCATGCTAACCGTAAATGCGCCTCTGGCCAAAAGATTCTCCACCGTCTTATGTCCTGCGCTTAAACACAGGGAAATCTGAGTGTCATCGCTGATTCCGCCCCAGGCGGCATTCATGGCGTCCGGCATCCCGTCTTCACCATAGGTTGCAACGATAAATACTGGCTGTGGATACGTCCATGGCTTTGCGCCAAAATTCTTTCTCATTTCTGTTTTACCTCCTCTTGATTTATAATCGTTCACCCTATCTTTAAAAAGCAGCAAATGCCCGCCTTTGCTTACAGTTTAGCAGGTAAACTGCTTCAATACCTGAATAAACAATTCCACGTCAATGGGCTTTGAAAGATGGGCATTCATTCCATTTTTCAGCGCTGCCTCTTTGTCTTCCTCCAGCGCATTGGCTGTCATAGCAATAATGGGAAGGGTCCTCACATCCTTTCTGGGAAGATTCCGGATCGTCCGGGTAGCTTCATATCCATTCATAATCGGCATCTGCACATCCATCAAAATCACATCATAGTAATTCTCCTCGGAGTTCTTCACCATTGCCACTGCATCTGTCCCGTCTGGAGCAGACTCCACCTCAAACCCAGCCTCCTCCAGTATCACTTCCGCAATCTCCCGGTTTAGCTCAATATCCTCCACAACCAGAACCCGTTTTCCGCTGAAATCCACCAGGCTCCACGGCGCGGCTTCCTCCACACTGTCTGTCTGATTGTTGGCCGCAAGCAGGGCGGCTTTCAGATCGGACATAAACAGCGGTTTGGCACAGAAGGCGGTAACTCCGGCTGCTCTGGCATCCTCCTCAATATCCGTCCAGTCATACGCCGTCAAAATGATGATCGCCACATCCTGCCCCACAGCTTTACGGATCTTCCTTGCCGTATCCACCCCGCTGATCTCCGGCATCTGCCAGTCAATAATGTACGTATGGTAAGAATCTCCTTCTTCGTGGGCGATCTGAGCCCGGTACGCTGCCTCTCTGCCAGAAGTGGTCCATTCCGCGCGCATGCCGATCTTCTTTAACATCTTACTCACGCTGTCACAGACATGAAAATCATCATCCACCACCAGTGCCCGCAGGCCTTCCAGCTCCTTGATCTGCTCTGCATTCTTCTCCACATTCTGCAGCTTCAGAGTAAGTTCCACTGTAAACGTGCTGCCTTTGCCCATCTCGCTTTCCACATCAATGGTTCCGCTCATCATCTCCACAATATTTCTGGTAATCGCCATCCCAAGGCCAGTGCCCTGGATGCCAGACTGAGTGGTGGTCACTTCCCGCTCAAAGGGCTCAAAGATATGCTTCACAAACTCAGACGACATACCGATTCCATTGTCCTTGATGATAAACGTGTAATCTCCGTATCCATGGCGGAACGTGGTCTTCTGCATGATCCGGAAGGAAATGGTTCCTCCGGCAGGCGTATATTTTACGGCATTGCTTAACAGGTTGATAAAGATCTGGTTCAACTTCAGTGCGTCCGCCATCACATCTTCATTGACCACCTCAAAGGTATCGATAAACAGTTCCAGCTGTTTAGCCTTCACCTGGGGCTGAATGATATTTACCAGGTTGTGCATCAGTTCAGAAATATTGCACTCCTGCTCCTTGATCTGCACCTTTCCGCTTTCAATTCTGCTCATGTCAAGGATGTCGTTGATCAGGCTTAACAGATGGTTACTGGAAGACAGAACCTTTTGCAGGCAGTCTCTCACCTGATCCTTATTGTCAATGTGGCTTACCGCAATGGTGGCAAACCCGATGATGGCATTCATCGGCGTGCGGATGTCATGGGACATGTTGGAGAGGAATGTAGTTTTGGCCCTGTTGGCATGCTGTGCCTGCATCAGCGCATCCTGCAGCGCCTGGGTCTGCTCTCTCTGCTGCCTTACGCTTTCTGTGATCTCTTTTGCCACAGCCATTACCATCAGATCATTGGTTCCATCCTCCAGCGTCATGATAAAGGACTGCCTCACGCAGGCGCTCTCTCCATGAGGCTCCTGTCGCCAGTATTCTACCGCTACCTCTGCCTCCCCCTGCTCAAAACGCTCCTTCAAATAGTCCAGGTTCACCACTGTGCAGTAGTCCTTTAAGGATTCCTTCAGAACAAATTGCTTTCTCCGCTCAAACCAGTCTGAAGCCCTGCACGGTGCCTCCAGCCCTACATTGTTAAGAAGGGAAACCGGTTGGCCGTCCACGATCTGGATAATATCTTCCTCGATCCAATCCTGAGTCAGATTGAAATCATAGGTGCAGATGGCATTGGACGTGATAGCTATACGGTATTGCCGCTCCTTACGGTCCGCAAGGGATTTGGCCGCCTGCATACGCAGCTCCTCCTCTTTTACGTCCGTAATATTCTGCTTGGTGAGAAGCGCCTTGCTTACATGGCCATTTTTCCGTTCCAGACAGATAATATTCACATGTTCCCACTCCCTGCGGCCTTCCCGGCACACATGGCATGCAAAGCGGAGATCTCCCTGATGATCCATTGCCTCCACCACAGCGTCTTTCGCAATCTGCCTGGCAAATTCCTCCCGTTCCTCATCCTCTATGAAAAGAGAACACAGATATTCCACCAACTCATTATATTTTCCACTTTCTGAGATGGAACTGTTCTCCGGCTTTGTTCCCACCAGATACTGGTAGGTCTCCGTCTCAAAATCAACCAGGGCATATCTGAGGAACAAGGTGTTAACACCTGCAATGATATAGCCCATCTCCCGGTTCTTCTTTTCCAGAACTTTTCTCTCCCTGCCTGTCCTGACAAACACAGACAAAAAGTAGATGATAAACACCCCCAGCATCATGCTCTCCAGCCGAAAACCTATGGCATTTTCCGCGTTTATCATGTTCCGGGTCACACTTTCAGGAAATGTCTGAATCAGAACATACTGGGTGCTTGGAAGATACATGACGCTGATGTTGTCTGTCTGATTGGCTGAATTGCTAGAGTCACAGATGAACGCGCTTTCCCCTCCGTGTTCCAATACATTCCTTACATCCCGGGCCGTATCTATATCAATCACCTGGGTCTTGACCAGCATGTCAAGAAGATCTCCTCCGTATTCCTTCTCAAGAAGCTCTCCGTTATAGACCTTCTCATCGGAACTGGCAATCATTCTTCCGTCTGGCATGCACAAAAAGACCTCCGCCTTCTGGCCAAAATACGTGGCGGCCAACATGTCTTTTAGGTGCTCCTCCGCCAGATACGTGCCTCGAAACACACCGATGATCTCATCATCGCGCCGAACAGGGGCATAAAACGAGACCATGGTCTCATTGAAAAAATGGGGATCAAAAATGATGGAAATGCCATTCTCTCCATTCATGCCGTTTACGTAAAAATCTCTG
>JAETTS010000130.1 GCA_021769025.1 Enterocloster bolteae | reverse complement strand
ATAACGGGATCAGGTCGGAGGTGCGTTTTGCCCCCATGATGCCTGCTACCCTGGCTACCCCAAGCACGTCCCCCTTGGCCATGGTACCTTCCGTCACTTTTTTCAGGCATTCACTGCTCATGAAAATGCTGCCCTTGGCCACTGCTTCCCTCTTGGTATCCGCCTTATCCCCCACATCCACCATCAGGGCATTGCCCTGTTCATCAAAATGTGTAAATTCCATCTCTGCCGCTCCTCCTACATTCCTTTTCCAAATCCGCAGTTGGGGAAGGTACAGACAGGACAGTTCAGACAGAGACCGCCCTGTCCAAGGGCTGCCAGGTCCTGGGGTGTCACTGCATCGTCCGCCATGATCCGCGGCAGGACCAGGTCAAATATGGTGCGCTTTGCATACATCACACAGCCAGGAAGCCCCATGATGGCAGCGGTGCGCCTTTCATCCCCGTCCGCCACGTCAAGGTATGCCAGAAGGAACATGGCGCCAGGAAGCACCGGCGCCCCGTATGAAACCACCCTGGCCCCTGTGTTGCGGATGGCAAGGGGAGTCTTGTCATCCGGGTCAACGCTCATGCCGCCGGTACAGATCACCACGTCGGCTCCCTTTTTAACCATGTCCAGGATACTGGCCGTTACCTTGGCATCATCGTCATCCCAGGTCACGTGGTCAATGACCTCCGTGTCAAACTCACTGATTTTCTCTTTGATGACAGGCGTAAAGGTATCCTTGATCCGCCCATGGAACACTTCATTGCCCGTGGTGACAATGCCTACTTTTTTATGTACAAAGGGCTTCAGTTCCAGGATCGGCCTTCCCTTGGATGCCCGGAAGGCCGCCTCCTTTGCAGCTGCCATCTTCTCTTCCTCAATCACCAGCGGGATAATCCTGGTGCCTGCCAGCTTGTCCCCCTTCTTTACCGGGAAGTTGCCGTGGCGGGTGGCAATCATCATCTGCCCGAAACCATTAACCGCCTTAAGCCCGTCATTGTCCACCTTTAAAAGGCCGTCGCAGGAAGCAGTCAGTTCAATCTTCCCTTCCTTTGCCTGGGAGCGTTCCATATGTCCGCCCCTGCACATGGCGCAGAGTATTTCTGCCGCATCATTCTCATGGAGCATCCCCTCTTCCTTCTCCCACACATAGAGCTGGTCCTTGCCAACGCTTAAAAGAACAGGGATGTCCTCCTTTGTCACCACATGTCCCTTGCGGAACACCGCGTCCTTGGTAACGCCTTTGATGATCTGCGTGATATCGTGACACAGTACGGTTCCCTCTGCGTCCACTGTCTTAATCAGTTTCATTTTTCCTTAACCTCCACCCGTTATTTATTTACAAAAATAACGCTGTTAACAGGATATCACTTTTCAACATTTTTGTAAACACTTTTGCGGACAATAATCCCATGAATTTAAATTTTGGGATTCAATAACTGGTAGAAAAGCCTGGCCATACATGCTATCCATCACGGTCCGCCGGACCCTGACGCTGCTGAACCAGCTAGGCGCCGTTCAATCCATAAACGGGGTTGGCAGCAAGATTTTAAGCACGGAGGACAGTCTAAAAAACTACGACATGACCCGGCCCATGATAAGAAAACGGCTGCTGGACTTCGTGCAAAGCCTTCAGATCTTTGCCATGACATGCAGGGCCTGTGTTAAAAGCATCAAGGCCCAGGCCATCGGCCTATGGAAAGACCGTCTGGCGTACATCAGGGAAAACTTCCGGTATGAGTCAGTGGTATTTGCCTCCCTTGAAATCATCCCCGTTATGCTCTCCGAACCAGGTCATACAGGAAATCTATAATCAACTGCCCTCACTTCTGCTTTGGGGATATCCTCTGCGCAGCATGCATGGCTCCAGGGAGGAGATTAACGCATTCTATCTCCCGCACATCAACCTCCTGTCGGAAAGCCTGGAGCGCGGTGATTGGGATGGTTTGGCCGCAGAACTGGAGGACCTGCTGTTTTATGAGCTCCGGTTTGCAGTTGCCAGGCTGGGGGAACTGGGCATAAAAGAGGCATCCGGCCTTGTGATTTCCCAATCATGACCGGAAGACCAACCGGCCGCAAAGTCAGAATTAAAGCATGGTTATCTCATCATGAATCAAAAAAAGGGCGTTCTGCCCGAACGCCCTAACTGTCCTAATCATACTGACCGTCCTTATTCGCTTATATTTGGAAGGATCGCATCTCTTTTGAATAGAATACATAACAAAGCGATTATGCCATCCTATCCATGCCATAAGGTATGCAACATGCTGTCAATGGTTCTCTCTTTATAATTTTGACTGAAGGAATGCAAGTATATCCTTACGTTTTGTAACTGATAGTTTATGGGTCTTTCCATCCTTAAGCGTTACCTTAATACCAGTGGGAATCAGCTGGACAAAACCGCCTATGTTGCACAATTGGACTGAATTGATTTCGGAATAAGGGATTTCCAACGTTGTTGCGAGCCCTCCCTATTATTAAATTGTTGCTGATGGCGGCAATCACTGATTCCCCCTTGAATGTGAACTTCGGATAGGTATGGTATTCGATAGGGTGTCTGGCGGTCCGATGCCGCCCGGCAGATTGCCTGCCCAGTCCTGTCTTTCAGTTTTGTTCCGCCAGACAATGGCAGGGAAGCTGATATACCTGTTATAATAACTCCTTCATGCATTCCACCAACAGTCTGGCCTGTCTCTTCAATGGCAGACCATTTTTGTAGGCAATGCCGACTTCCCATTGGAGCGGCGGTTCATCAAGTTCAAAAAAGCAGAGTCCTTCATTCTGACCATGTATGGAAAGGACTGCTTCCGGAACAAAGGTAACCCCCATCCCCGCTTTCACCATATTCATTGCCGTCATGATGTTGGAAGTCTCCAATATGATATTGGGCCGCAATCCCAGTTTGTTCAGATAATTCTGCGAAATATCCCTTATGTTCTGACCTTGCTTCAGTAATATAAAGCCTTCCTCAGCAAACCTGCCAAATTCTTCATGGGCCATCCGGTTCACACCGCCCTGTTCACAGATTTCCATATCGGACAGCCGCGGGTTGTCCCTGTTCACACAGAATAATATTTTTTCAAACATTAGATGCTCAAACGTAAAATTATGATAGCTGTTCGGAAGATGGAAAATAGAAAAATCCACTTTTCCTAATTCCAGCATGGTTGCCATATGCTGATGTGACCCCTCCTCAATACTGACATGAATATATGGATACCGGGACTTAAACACAGGAAGCAGAACCGGCATAAGTATGGATGACCTCCACACGGTCACGCCTACGCAGACATCCCCCGCCTCGCTGTTCCTTAAATATGAGAGTTCCTCCAGAAGCCGCGTCTCCTTTTTTGTCAGTTCTTTCACATAAGATAAATATAATTCTCCTGCTTTTGTCAGTTTTAAAGGATAGGACTCCCTGCAGAACAGTTCCTCTCCAAAGTTTTCCTCCAGGCGCTTTAAATATTTGCTCAGGGATGGCTGGGAAATATACAGACGTTCCGCTGCCTTAGATATACTACCTTCCTCTGCTATCGCTATAAAATATTCAAAATTTTTAAATACCATCCCACCCTCCAGACTTTATTCCAAAAAGGTTATATAGTATATAGAATAACGTATCTTGGACAAAATGTATAGGTCCCATTATAATAAAACTAGATTTCATATAAAACATGGATGACGGCCGTCACAGAAATGTATGCTTTATTGAAACGATTCCATACTTTAAAAATCGGAGGCAAACTATGTGGAACGCAGTAATCGTTGACCGTGACTACGGCAGCGTCAGTCTGGAAAACCAGAAGTATATCAAAGAAGAGTATGCAAAAAACGGAATATCCCTGCGATTGGCCCATTACACCACGCCGGATGAAATCATCGCAAACTGTAAAGATGCGGATGTCATACTGGGAACAGGCAATCCGCCTATCACAAAGGAGGTATTGGAGGGATTACCTAAGCTGAAGGCCGTACAGCGATTCGGCATTGGCGTCAACTCAGTGGATCTTGAAGCTGCCACAAAGGCCGGGACGCTGATTCTTTATATGCCCGGATTCTGCGTACAGGAGCTTGCCATTCACGCATCGGCGCTGATACTGGATCTTCTGCGTAATGTAAGCTTCTACGACCGCAGGATACGCACAGGTCAATGGCCCAAAGCAGGAGGTCCTGTTCCCCGCAACCCAAAAGACCTGGTATTAGGGCTTTATGGCTTCGGTGGCTCCGCCAAACCTCTGTATGATATTTTCCATCATGGGTTCGGCACAAAAGTCATTACCTGCGATCCTTACATAAACAAAGATATCAGGGAAAATTATGATGTGGAAATCGTTTCC
Organism: Enterocloster bolteae; assembly: GCA_021769025.1. The sequence continues at coordinate 2,670 of JAETTS010000130.1, read as the reverse complement.
TTTGATGAACTGTTAGGGCAGTCGGATATTATATCCATCCATGCCCCGCTGACCGCTGAAACCCATCATATCTTTAACCGTGAGGCATATGCGAAGATGAAAAAAGATTCCATGATTGTGAATATCGCACGGGGCGGGCTCATTGACCAGGATGACCTTAACTGGGCATTGGACCATGGGGAAATACGCTTTGCCGGTTTAGATGTGTTTGAAACGGAGCCGTTACCGGCAAATGATCCCTTAATCAGAAATGAGCAGGCCGTCCTTACCTGCCACAGCGCGTTTTATGGGGACCACGCACAGAAGAACCAGATTCAGCTCTCCATTGACCTTGTGGATTCCGTGTTAAATAAAAAAAGCATCCAATCGGTGTACATAGCAAACAAGGGCGTCAAGAGCAAAATTGACGGATTCCATACGGTTAATTAAACCAGCTTCTAATCATAAAAAATAATCGGATACAGGAGGAATTATAATTATGAGTAAAAATATCGGATGCCGGATTGTAACCGGATATAAGCGCCCGTCTGCGGCTTTAGTAAAACGCTTTGAGAATCTGCCGGTGGCAAATATTGATGACTGCATGAACCGCCTGGCAGCAGTACACCAGGATATCCGCCCTATGAATAAAGCAAAACTTCTGGGCACTGCATTTACCGTAAAGGTTCCCCAGGGTGATAACCTGATGTTCCATAAGGCAATGGATCTGGCCATGCCCGGGGAAGTCATTGTAATTGACGCAGGAGGTATGGACAATCGCGCCATTTTCGGGGAGTTGATGATTAATTACTGTAAACTCCGGGGACTTGCAGGCGTCATCGTTGACGGTACGATCCGGGATTTTGATACACTCTCCCAGATGGATTTTCCGGTCTATGCCCGCGGTATCAATCCCAATGGCCCTTACAAGAATGGTCCCGGCGAAATAGGTACCACAATCTCCTTTGGGGGGCAGATTGTACATCCTGGTGATATCATAGTCGGCGATGCAGACGGCATTATCATAATCCGTCCGGATGAGGCAGAAGAACTGGCAGACAAGGCAGACGCGGTATTAATTAAGGAAAATGGGATTATGGAAACCATGGATAAGGACGGATCCTACTGCCGTCCATGGGTAGATGAAAAGCTTCAGGAATTAGGCTGCGAATACATAACATACTAGTCAAGGGAGAAGGGGGTAGCATATGGCACCAGCAATTATTTCACTCATCGTACTTACAATCATGGCATTTTTCTTTGTAACAGATAAACTTCCATTGGCCCTAACTTCCATGTTGGGAGCCGTGGCTCTGGTATTAGCAGGAGTACTTCCAAAAGAAAACCTGTTCAGCGCCTTTTCAGGAAGCACCATTGTACTGCTGGCCGCAATGATGGTAATTGGCTCCGCGCTGTTCCATACAGGTATTGCTGAAAAAATGAGCAACATAATCGTTAAAGTAACCGGCACATCCGAAAATGGAATCCTGGTAGCCACGGTTCTGGTAGCAACCATCCTGTCTTCCATCTGCAGCGGGGTTGCCGTTGTGGCCATGCTCCTGCCAATCGTAATCGGTATCAGTATGAAAGCCGGCGTATCCGTATCCCGCCAGATGATCCCACTGGCTTTTGCAGCCAGCTTTGGCTGTAACCTGACCCTGGTGGGAGCTGCCAGCAACGTGGTTGTCAATGGACAGCTGGAATCTCTTGGCGCTGCCCCTTTAACCTTTTTGGAACTGGGTAAGGTCGGCCTCCCCATATGCATCTTCGGCATATTATACTTTCTCACCATTGGCAAGAAATTCCTTACCCAGGGAGATAAGTCCGATAAGGATTATCTTATGGAATTTACCGGTAAGTCCAGCGAATCCGATTCCCATGGATTCAGCCGATTAAAAGCCTCTCTCTGTCTGGTCATACTTGCGGTTGTTCTGATTGCAATGTCTGTTAACAGCAGTTCCTTCCCCATGCACCTTGTTGCAACCGCAGGCGCCTTAATCATGATATTAACCGGATGCATAAAAGAACATGAAGCCTATAAGGCCATTGACTGGTCCACCATTTTCATTGTCGGGGGCATGAGTGCGGTATCAAAGGCAATGGACGTAAGCGGGGCGGGATTAATGATCAGCAACGGAGCCATCCGGCTCTTAGGGGAACACCCCAGCAAGACCGCCGTACTTTTTGTCATCTTTATCCTGACCTGCCTGCTTACCAATATCATGATGAACACGTCAACCGCCCTGCTGGTAACCCCGCTCTTTATCCCCATAGCCTTTGCCCTGGATATCAATCCTGCATCCATCGCAGTGGCCATCTGCGTGGCTGCTTCCTGTCCTTTCCTGACACCGGTTGGCTCAGGTACCAACACCCTTGTAGTCCGCCCCGGCAACCTGGGATTCATGGACTTTTTCAAACCAGGACTTGGTATGACGGTGTTAATCACTGTTGTATCCATGATATTCATACCGATATTTTGGCCATTATAACTTAACTACATATGACACTGACGGCCATGTAGGCTGGTATAAGCAAAAGCCCAATGAACCCCAGCTCTTAATCAACCAATTCCGTATGGAAAGAAATTGCCAGCCGCATAAAATTTGAGTTCCACGCGGTTGGCAGATTTTCCCACTATCCATTGATTCATGCGATTCCTTCTCTTCTCCCTGGTATTAAGCCCGCTGCCAA
>JAETTS010000129.1 GCA_021769025.1 Enterocloster bolteae | reverse complement strand
AGGTTCTGGCTCCGAAACCCGCACCCCCACCCCAACTTGTTCCGGAGCGTATCTCCCGCGAATCATACCTCCCGCAAATCATCCTGTAACCAAACCCGCATCACTGCAACGGATACTCCTCTTCAGGAATCTCCTGAAACTCCAAATATTCATTGAACACATACCCCGTAATATCCCCGGAGGTAACTAAACTCCACGCGGGCCCTCGTTCTATGACGTATCCAGTGACTCCGGGGGAGAACCGGGCAATGATTTTACCGTTTATACTGGCTGTCTCCCGCACATGGAGATTACCTGCAAAGTTTAATGTAACAAACGAATAATACCTGGTTTCTTCTTCTATGTCATCGGCAGATTCTGAATGGGCCGCCTCAGACATTTCTGGCGCTGATTCGGATTCGGCCAGGGAAGTCTCTGGCTGTGAAGCTGTGGCATCGGAATCTGCAGGTTGTGAAGCCTGAGACAGTTGGGGCTTGATATCGTAAAGCTCTGTCTGAGCGGAGGCTTCTTCTCCTGTGAGGGAGGAGCCTTGCAGGAAGAAGACAGTACAGGCCAGAATACCAGCTGCTATATAGAAGGCCATGACTGCCGCCATGGAGAGTTTGCTTTTTTTCATGGGTAATTACCTCCTTTATTGAATGGGAATCTGGATGTAGATGCCCATACCTTTTCCTTCGGTACTCTTGGCATATATGGTGCCGCCGTAGGAATCTACGATGGCTTTAGCCTGGGTAAGCCCTAAGCCGTTGCCACTGATTCGGTTGGAACCTTGATAGTTTATCTCAAAGATGTGTGGCGTCTCTGTTGCGGGAAGTCCTTTGCCATTGTCTTTCAGGACGATGAAGATATCGTCTCCTACTGTGGAAATGGTAATAACCAGGGTTCCAGGCTGGTTCATGTATTTTATGGAGTTGTCTATTATGTTGCGGAACAGGATACGGATCCGCTGACTGCTGGCCTTTACCAGCAATGTTTCTGTGGATGCGGATACCAGGATCTGTATCTCTTCTTTTGCGGAGAATGGCAGGAACTCCTGAATGGTATCGTTTGCTACCTGGATGATATTGATGGTCTCCTGGTTCTCTGCATCCTGGTCGATAGGAGGAAGAAGAGGGAACAGGGCATCTTCGGGAGCGGGTTCTTTGGAGGCGGTCGCCAGTTCTTGCCGGGCGGCTTCCAGGTCGTTTTGAATGGTTTTTAGTTGTTGGTTCTCTTTATGAGCCTGGGATAGTTGGGAAGTAAGCCGGGTATTTTCGTTGGCCAACTGTTTGCATTGTTCTTTTAGGGTGGACAGTTCTTCTTCTATCTGTGGTGCCTGACTGTATGAATAGGTAAGATAGGTAAAGTATAGCAGGGACAGGCTATGGAGGATAAAGAATATGAGAACCAGCCACAGACTTGAGTTTAAAAAGCTGAAAAGTACCAGCGCATAGCATATGGCGGAACATGCCAGAAGGCTTTTTTGAGTGGTATTCATTAGGAAGTCCTTTCTGATGTTTTTTGGAACAGTTTAAAATTTTTATAGAGTTGTAATTTTTTTTATCATAACATAATTGGGTTTTAATGACAATGAGGGAACATGGGGGAAACCGCTGGCAAGACTGGCCGTTTGGCTAGGTTCGGTTATATGGGTAGGTGTGCTATAGTATAGGTAATGAATTTTTCGGCACGGAGGAAATGGGATGGGTGTTACGGAACGGCTGATCCGCAATCGCAATGAGAAAAAAGGAAAACAGACTGGCACTTTCCAGGAAGAGGAAACCATGTCCTATGCTTCATGGAAACGGCAGGAGCCATTGAACCGGCAAGCGGGAGCTTTTCATCAGGGAAAACTGGAGGGCATCAATTCCAGGAAAAGTATATTTGATGAAAAGGCAATCTTTGACAGCACCAGTACCGGGCCATAGGCTGAGGGAAAATGAGAGAAGGGAAAGGAATGTTAGGGAGTATGGAGAATCTGTTTGGCAGTGTAGGAAATGACCAGCCGTTTGGCAGCTATGAGGAATATATGGAGTTTTTATTTGCCAGTGTGAATGAGGGGTTGAACCGGTACCTGGCGAATCTGAAACAAGTCTATGCCACAGGGGAGGGTGGATATAAGAATGTTCTGTATCCGGACTTGGAGATTGCCCATGATGTCTGTATTGAGAAGATTGAGCGTTTTCTGGACAGCCAGGAAAAAGTAAGCTGGGCTGAGGAGGCGGGCGGCGAAATACAGGGGACGGTGGGGAATGACTGGAGGCAGGAGGAAAAAGCTTCTGAAGGGGATGATGATTTTCTGGATTTGGATGCGCTGTTCTCGGATTTTGCCATGGAAAGCAGCCAGGCATTGAGGGAGAACATCGGGGATTCACCTAAGGAGCTTTCTGTGGAGGAGATGGTGGATTACATAGGTGCCAGGGCGGAGCTGGCTCTGGAAAATGGGATCTCCCTTCCTTTCTATCAGCTGTGTAAGAAGATGGACTACGAAAACTTTACTGTTTTCTGTCTGGCCTGTGGGATCTTGTCGTCTACTCAGACAGATTATGCCGGTGTTTTTCAGGTAATCAATGAGAATGGAGGGCTGCCGGCGCCTACCATTGAGTCCGCGGCAAAATTGTACTATGGAGACCAGTTTTCTATTACGGGGGCTTACGGGGACATGTCGGTGTGCCTGGAACAACTTCTGCCGGTTCTGGATTTGCGGGTTCAGGACAACATGCCTTTTTCTACCGTGGTTTCGCCGGATAAGCGGATGATTGATTATCTGTTTGGCAAGAATCCCATGAGGTTGGATGAGAATTATGACCGGTTCTTCCAGATGCTGACTACGGATGAAGAATTGGATCCGATTCTGGCTAACCAGGGAGTACTGGAGGCCATGGAAATATCTTATGGGGAGGGCGGCAGGATCTTTGCCTATTTTGGAGATGAGGGAAGCGGACGGAAGTTTTTTGTAAAGCATTTCTGTAGAAATCATGGAATGAGGGCTATCTCCATCAACTGTAAAAAATTGTTTGTCTATGATTTTTCATTCGTAGACAAGGCTCTGTGGGCGGTGACAAGGGAATGTATTCTGACAAATGCCTGCTGTTGCCTGGACGATTTGTCTTACCGGGAGGAGGAGAAGGATAAGTTTTTCGGATATATGGATCTGGCGTTTTCCAGACTGACGCAGCGGGGGCTGATGGTGTTTGCTGTAAGCAGGGAGAGGCTGCCTTTGAAGGAGATGACCAAGGAGGAGTTTACGGAGCTGGAGCTGCCTACGCCGTCTAACCAGGAGAGGGAGGAGTGCTGGAACTATTTTTCAAAGGGGTATGCGCTGGCAAAGGAGGTGGATCTTCTGGAGATGGCTACCAAGTTTTTGTTTACGCCAGGGAAGATTAAAGCGGCTCTTAAGCAGGCCAGAAGCTTTGCCACTATGGATAAGGAGGTTGTGATTCCCAGGAATACGCTTTTTAAAGGCTGCAACAACCAGATGAGTTCGGAGCTAACTCAGAAGGCTACGAAGGTAAAGGCGAATTTTGGGTTTGAAGACATTGTGATGAACCGGGATCAGAGGGAGACTCTGGGGCATGCTATCGACCAGATGAATTTCAGGAAACGGGTGTATGACAACTGGAATTATACGAAGAAGTACCCTTATGGAAGGGGGCTTTCTATCTTATTGTTCGGGGCTCCGGGAACAGGAAAGTCTATGTGCGCCCAGGTAATTGCCCATGAGCTGAATCTGGAGCTGTACCGGGTGGATTTGTCTAAGGTAATTGATAAGTATGTGGGTGAGACGGAAAAGTCTATCTCTATGATTTTCCGGGAGGCGAAAAAGTGTAATGTGGTCTTATTTTTTGACGAGTGTGATACATTGTTTGCCAAGCGGTCAGATGACGGGGGGAGCAACCAGGCATCCAATAATAATAAAACGGCTTTGCTTTTGCAGGAGGTGGAGGCGTATGACGGAGTGTCTGTTTTGGCTACCAACTACAAACACAATATTGACCCGGCTTTTTTCAGACGTATGAAGTATATTGTAGAGTTTCAGTTTCCGGATGCGGATACCAGGGAGATGTTGTGGCGGACTACCATTCCTAAGGGTACGCCTTTGGGGGAGGATGTGGATATTCGTTTTCTGGCGGAGAAGTTTGAGTTTGTGGGGGGAAATATTAAGAACTGTATTTTGAATGCGGCTTTTCTGGCTGCGGCAGATGGGGATGGCAGGGAGGTGTGTATGAAACATTATTTGCAGGCTATCCGGTATGAGTTTGTAAAGACAGGGAAGGTGTTTACCAGATCTGATTTTGAGCCTTATGCATCTTTAATTGGACTGTAGGCGATGTCTGGGGGACGGACGGGAAGGATTCATGGAGTGGATGAACGTATAGAAGGAGGAGTAATTTTATGCCAAATGGAGGAATGAATGCAGCGGGAGGCGGGAATTTGCAGGTACAGAGCCAGAACCGGCAGGTGGAGCAGCGTATGAATCAGCCGGTGGAGGTAGAGCGTCGGGAACTAAATGAGCTGGAGCAGCTGCGCCGGGAGATAGAGGAGAATGAACGGGCACAGCAGCAGAGGGAACTGCGGACGCAGGGGATGGTTGCGGAGAGCCAGATTGTTATGCCCCGGCAGAGTATCTTGAACCGATCTCTTCCTCAGGTTTTTACGGAGACCAAGAGTGCTTCTAAAAGGAATGTCCGTTCTAAGATGTGGGGGTCAGCGCTGCGCCGGAAAAGGCTGAATGCTGAGGAAGTAGAGCAGGCCAGGCATCAGAGGGAGGAGGAACTTAAGAGGAGAAGACAGGATGTGGCAGTGGATTTTGGGGATATGTCTTTTCTGGAGCAGAATGCGGTGTGCCAGTTTCTGACGGAGGATAAGGCCCAGAACCGCTATATTCTTCACAATATAAATAACGGAGGACATTTTGAGGCCAGGGTGGGGCAGGAGTGTTTCCGCCAGTTTATGGCCCTTGATTTTAACCTGGATTTAAGTGATGATAAGGCCTTCGCGGCTGAAAGCGGGCGTATGGAGGAGATTGCGGGGAAGACAGATGCTATGAGGCTGCTTATACGTACGCGGCCGGATTTTCTGGCGAACCTTTCTGAGGATGAGAGGGCGGATTTGGATGTTAAGCTGAGTATCGGGGAAAAGATTCAGAATTATTATGAGATTCAGAGGAAGGTGATAATGAATCCTTATTACCGGACTCATTACCAGTCGGAGATTTCTGTGCGGTACAGTGAGAACGATACTCTGGAGCAGAAGAATCTGGTGATTCTCCAGCAGCAGGCAGAGTTTTGCCGCACCAGGAAGGAACTGACGGGGACGGAGCAGACGGAAAAGGCTGCGTTTGATTATATGGAGGAAAAGCGGCAGGGGGAGAATACGAAGGCGGTCAGGCAGTTTTTCCTACAGCATACGTCGCTGGTGGAATATGGAAAGAATGCCGTAGATATTGAGAATTCTGTGCATGCCCAGTATTTCCGGCAGCATAATCAACCAGGGGATCCTGTGTATGAACGGCTGAGTCAGAGGAATTATCGGGTAAGCGGGATGAATGTGGAGATGAGTGAATCTTTTGTCCGGCATATATCGAATCTTCCCCGGTGGAAGGCAGTGCAGAATACACCGCTGCAGCAGATCGATGCAATGATTCAAAATTTGGTTCGCATGCCGGCAGACGATGCTGACCAGGAACAGGTGGAGGCGTGCAAGCAGAGCAACCTAGAGGGGCTTCGGCAGTTTAAGGATCTGATGTGGCGGCAGATGGGTTATTTGAAGAGGAAGTATGGAGGCGGATTCCTTCTTATCAGTCCTCAGGAGATTGGGCAGCATACAGCAGAGTTTGAGAATGATTTTACGAATATGCAGGGGCTCTCTGAATTGATTAAATATATGAAGAAACTGCCTGGAGTGTTTCGGGAGGATGACCCATTTGACAAGGAACTGGATCGGCTGGTTACGTTCTATCAGAATGGATGTATGGCAGAGGGTATGGCGAGAAATATGTTCGCAGGGGATCCTAAATATATGCCTACTTATGGGGATTATAAGTATCGTGCTGCCTACATGTCTGTGAGTGGGGAGGAAACATCTCAGGCGCAGATTACATTAAGTGACACCATGCACCTGGATATTCGTTGGAATACGGATTTTGAACTTTCTCTGGACAGCGTGCTGGAGCATCTGGCTTCTCTTAATGTGCCTCAGATGAGGGAGGAGTTGAAGCGACTGTATACCCCGGAGGAGACCAGCCGGGTTTCCTGGAATATGTTGTTTGTGGAGGCCAGAGGCCAGACCAGGGAGCAGCTGGCCCGGAACATGGTGGAGAAAGGTCTGGAGGAAATAATCGAAAGGAACCGGCAGCAGTGGAGGGAAGGGGGATTTACGTTTGGGGGAATCACGTATCCTGGCTTGGGGACTGATGATTTTGTTATTTTGAATGACCTTTACAGAAGAATTGAGGCGGATGAGGAAATTCGGGGTCAGTATGGGATTAACACACCGGAGATCCTGGCTGAGTACAGAGAGTTTTTAAGGCAGTGCGAGGATGCGGGAGAGGCGATACGGACTAGTGAAGCGTATGCTGACCGGGCGTTGGAGATGAGGGATCGTCTGAATCGGGAAAGAAACGGGATGAATGATGTGGCAGCGGCTTTGTGTAATCAGCTGGCTGGGGATTTGAACCGTGCGGCAAATCATTATATTGAGCAAAACCGGCAGTATCGGTCAGGGGAAGGCAGCGATATTTTTACTCGTTTTATTCAGTTCAGGGAGAGGATTGGCATGTGGTCTTTCCCGGAGCACAGACAGGTTATGGAGAATACGGTGGAACCGGAGATTGCAAGGCAGGAGCCGGAGATTCCTGTTAGCATATCAGGGGTGGAGGCCAGGACGTTTGAGGGGCCGGCCGCTGAACTGCTTCAGGGCAGAAAATTAAAGGAGGGGCAGGATCCGAATGTGTTTGGTCAGGTTCTCTCGGATTTTAACCGGGAATATGCCAGGTTTAAGGTGCTGAAGCGAATTGTTGACG
>JAETTS010000128.1 GCA_021769025.1 Enterocloster bolteae | reverse complement strand
GAAGATTTCTGCTTCCCAGAAGCTTAAGAATAAGGTGTCCCAGGGCAATAAGGCCAAGCCTCTTATCAGTAAATCCCAGAAAGTGTACTTAGATCCTACAGTTTCTTCTCAGGAGGAGGCGGGTTATCGGGCTGAGTACCTGATGGAGGATATATCATACCGACTGGGAACCCTAGAGGCGGAGTTTATCGGGCTTCCGGAGCTGACACCAGGACGGTTTATGAAGCTAAAGGGGTTGGGGCCAGCAGCATCTAATACGTTTTATCTGGTGACTGTTCGGCATATTATGGACAGCGAGAGAGGGTATGTGACTAAGGTGATTGGGAAGACGGCCAGTATGGAGACGGGATGATGGGGGTATGATATGGGATTGTTTGATGTGATTGATGATATTGCGGAGAAGCAGGTTGGGAAGACGGATACAGGGGATAACCGGATCTTCGGAGTGGTAGTGGGAAGGGTGGCAAAGAATTATGACCGGGATATGCCGGGAAGGGTGTGTGTCACAGTGCCTACCAGAGACGAAGGCTCTAATGAGTTAAAATGGGCCAGGGTGGCTATGCCTTCCAGCGGCTCTGGGTGGGGGCATTATTTCCTTCCAGAGGTGGGGGATCAGGTGCTTCTGGTGTTTGAGCAGGGTAACATTGAAAAACCATATGTTATCGGCTGTGTCCCTAAGGACAATGACCAGATCTTGAGAAAATCCGTGGATGAAGATAACCAGTACAAGAAGATTGTAACGAAAAACGGCAATACCATTTATTTTGAGGATAATAAAGAGGGGGAGGGCCAGAAGGATAAGATCCATATCGTCACCGCAAAGGAAGCTCACAGGATTGAACTGGATAATGAGAAGAAGGTGATTCTGGTGTCTGACAAGGATGGGAAGAACCATATTCAGATGAAGACGGAAGCCGGAGAGATGGAGATTACTGCAGAGAAAAAACTGACCGTAAAGGTGGGAGACAGTATTGAAATGATTATGAATGGAAGCAATGGGACGGTTCAGCTGAAATCGTCCAAGCTGAAGATAGAGACCAGCGGAAATATAAATGTGAATTCCAATGGGGCGGCGAAGGTTCAGGGAGGCAATATTTCCGTGGCGGCCAATGCTATGCTAAAGCTGGAAAGCAGCGGAGCGGTGACCGTATCGGGAACGCCTATTAAGATTGGGTGATATGAAAGAGAGGGGAAGGATATGCCGGGGAATACATTTTTAGGTACGGGGATGAAGTTTCCTCCCCAGGTGGATAAGGCTACCGGACGGTTTGTGGTTTCGTCGGAAGAAGAGAGTGTGAAGGAGTCGGTATATCTGATTCTGATGACGCAGAGGACAGAACGGTTTCTCAGGCCGGATTTCGGAAGCAATCTGATGTCTTATACATTTATGGACATCAACATCACTTCTGTGAACATGATGATACGGGATCTTACGCAGCAGATTTTGCAGCAGGAGCCCAGGGTGCGAGATGTGGTTATTACCACAGACTCTCAGGTGAGAGAGGGCTGCCTGGTTATCAATATCGATTACACCGTTCGCAGCAGCAATGTAAAAGACAACTTGGTATTTCCTTTTTATCTAAATGCAACAGCCGAGGAAGAAGCATATGAGCCAGAACAACAATATGAATCAGAAGAATTGGAATGAGTGGAAGATTGATAAACGGTCCCGGAGCGATATTGAGGACAGGATCCAGGCGCTGGCTTCTTCCTATGTGCCAGAATGGCATTTTGACAGGGAGAATCCGGATATGGGATCGGTTATTGCCCGAATTTTTGCGGGGCAGATGGCCGGAAATATTTTGCGGTATAATCAGGTGCTGGAAAAGTATCATACAGAGTTTGTGAATATGCTGGGAATCTCTCTGCTTCCGGCTAAACCAGCGGCGGCCACAGTTTTGATGAACCTGGTGGGGGATACCATACCGGGGATAGAGGTTTACAAGGGAACCAAGCTTCTGGCGGAGGCGGATGGGGACGGGGAACAGATTGTCTTTGAGACAATGCACAATCTGTATGTGACAAACTCGGTTCTGGAAGCTGTGTTTATGACGGAGGAGCGGGAAGGGAAGATTGTTCCTCTGAAAGGGAATTTTGAGCCTCCCAGGCTGATTGAGGATGAGGAGAAGCCGGAGCCAGAAGGAGGAGCCGGGGAGGATGAGGGGCCTCGCCCTGGGGACAGTGAGTATGAACTGAAACCATTCCGGCTTTTTGCCAGCGGGAGGAAGGGTATTGAGAGACATGCATTGCTTTTGTACCATTCGGTGGTTCTGGATGTGGAGAATAATAATATCTATGTAAGGTTCCACAACGGAGAAAGGCTGATTCAGAAAATAAAGGACAATGTTTACAGGTTCTATTACCATGCAGGACAGGGGCTGATTCCTGTGGAGCAGGTTCAGGTGCTTTCTGATGGTGAGACTGTGGTTTTAAGAAAGGAGAAGAGGAACGCAAAGCTGGAACTAGACGGGATGGAATACAGCTTGTTGGCCCTGGTGGCTGAGGAACCGGTGGAGGAGAACCTTTTGGTTTCACGCATTGCTATGTCTTCCTCCGGAGACCGGGCTTTGGCAGAGTTTGTGGGCAACGGGGACACGGAGTTTGACACCCGGGAGTTTGAGCCGTTTGGGGATACCTTGTCTCTGTTCCAGGACTGTTTCGTGGGGCATGACGAGTATTTTGGGAAGGCAGGGGCAGTGGTAAAGCTTACGTTTGATGTGGCTTATCCGGAGCATCGGATGCTGAATGCGGTTCAGGGGGAGGATCCGGAACTAAAGATTATCAAGAGAAAGCCAAAGGTAATCTGGGTGGACGCTGCGGCGGATGCCAGGGTGGAGGAGGTTTCTTTTGAATACTTTAATGGTTTGGGGTGGAAGAAGCTGAATACCTTCCAGGAGACCAGGAGGATGTTTGCTGATGACAGCAAGGGCAGCTATGAGATTGCGTTTTTGTGTCCGGATGACTGGCGGGAGACGGGAGTTGGGGCTTATCAGGGAAGATGTATTCGGATGCAGGTTTTGAAGGCGGATAATTGTTATATGCGTCCTTGTATCCATCATTATCCTCTTATAAGGAATCTGGAGGTTTCTTTTTCTTATGAGAGCCATTATATGGATGCGGAAAGGATGATCGCAGTTACAGGAACCAAACGGATTGACTTAACGAAAAGGGTAAAGGAAGGGAATGATTTTACAGCCTTTTCTAAGGGGATATACACGGGAGACGGATTGTATCTGGGATTTTCCAGGAAGATGGAATCAGGGCCGGTCAGTATCCTGTTCCAGATGGAGGACGGTGTACGGTTTGAGGGAACCAAGTGTAAGTTTGAATACAGCACGTTAAAGGGCTTTAAGCAGATGAAGGTTCTGGACTATACAGTGGACATGTCCCGTTCTGGTACGGTGATGTTTATGCCTCAGGCAGATATGCATGCCGTAACGCTGGAAGGAAAGAAGGAGTACTGGATCCGCATCAGCCCTGTGAATCCCAGAGGAAAGAAAAGGGATGAGGCGCTACCGATTATAAGGGGAATTTCACTGAATGGGGTGCAGGCCATGAATATTGAGACCAGGGAGGAGGAGGATTTTTATCTGGAGGAGCCCGGGCCTGATATGACAGTGAATCTGGGGGTTTCCAATATTCTGGATGTGGACTTGTGGGTCAATGAGAAAGGGAAGTTTTCCAGGCAGCAGATGCAGCGGATGATGAAGGAGAACCCGGAGACCGTTCGGGGAGAATATGATATTTTGGGTGAGATTTCTTCTTTTTATGTGAAATGGCAGGAGGTGGACCAGCTGGAGGATCCACCGTCTTCCCGCTCTTATATACTGGACCGGATGAATAGTTGTCTGATTTTCGGAGACGGAATTCACGGGGATATTCCGTCGGTGGTGGATGATGTGGGGTTTAAGGTGGTGATCCGGTGCTGCAATGGGAAGGAAGGCAATGTGGAGTCGGGGGCAATCAATGATTCTCTGGAGAATCTGATGTTTGTGGACAGCATCTTTAATCCGGTGAAAGCGTATGGCGGAAGCAGCATTGAGGATCTGGACAGTGCCCTTGTGAGGGGAGCCAACATCTTAAGATCCAGAAGACGGCTGGTATCTGTGGATGATTATATACAGGAGATTAAATGTTTTTCGGACACCATCGACAAGGTGCGGTGTGTGGCAGGCAGGACGATTCACGGGGATAGGAAGGACAGTGCTGTAAGCTTTGTGATTCTCTTAAAAGATTTTCAGGCAGGGTCTTATTCTTTCCACCGTGTGTCTGGAATGTTGAAAAAGCATCTGTTAGGTTCCTGTGAGCTGACCATAGCGCCAGAGGATTTGCATATTGTGGAGCCGATTTTTGCGGAGGTTTCTGTGGATATCTGGGCTGAGGTACTGGAGATGGATGACAGCTTTGAGGTTCAGAATCTTTTGCAGGAAACTCTGGAGCGGTATCTGAATCCTATTAGCTCTCAGTATGGAAACGGATGGGAAATCGGTGTCATGCCGAAAAAACCTCAGCTGATGATGCGGCTGAATGTGCTGAAAAGCAAGGCGGTCATCAAGAAGATGGTGGTGACGGTGAATTATACGGATCAGCAAGGGACTCATGAGATGGATCTGGATGATATGGGGGAAAGTCCTTTTGTCATATGTAAAAGCGGCAGGCACAGGGTGAATATTATGATTTCGGAGGAGGGGAGCGCTTATGTTAAATAGTCGGAGTCTGAATGATAAGACGTATGAAGAGCTGTTGGCGGAAGGGCTCCTTTCTATCCCTTTGTATTCGGATGAATGGACCAATTTTAATCCTTCGGATCCAGGCATTACAATCCTTGAGAACCTGACGGCTTTTGAGGCTCTTCAGCAGAGATTTATTGACCAGATTACCCCGGAGATTCAGGGAAAACTTTTGAAGCTGGCGGGCTTTGAGGCGGAGAAGGGAAGGTGTGCCAGAGTGCTTCTGGCTGCGGGGAATCTGACGGAGCCGGTGAGGATTCCAGCCAATCAGAAGTTTATGGTAGGGGATTTGTGTTTTGAGACAAACCGGAGCCTGGAGTTGAAGCCTTACCATGTGACCGGGGTATGGGGCATGCGGGACGACAGGTGGTATGACTGCAGCTATCTTCTGGATAGGGAGGTTTCTGTGCCGGCATATATTTTCGGGGAAAAGCCCAAACGGGGGGACAGTCTGTGGTTTACCCTGGACGGGCTGCCTGAGCCAGGGGAGGAGATCCTTTTCAGCATGACGGTGGCGGATCGGCATAACCGGAACCCTTTTCTGGAGAAGGGGAACAATACATTTGCGGATATGAGGTGGGAGTGTTTTACCGGAGACGGGTTTGTTAAGATGCATACAAAGGATTATACAGGATGTTTCCTGGTAAGCGGAGAGGTGCGAATGCGTCTTCCGGACAGTCCTGGGGTGCCTTGCAGGGAGGCTCCGGGCCATGGATTTGTGATACGGGCCACGCTGGAGAGGGCAGATTATGATGTACGGCCTAAATTAATTCATGTCGCTGGCTTCTTGTTTGAGGTCTGGCAGAAGGAGACCATGGCGGCCTGCCATACGTTTAATAAGGTATCGTCTGTAAGTCTTCTGGGGGATCTTTTGGAGGAAGGATATGTGACTGTTTTCTGTAAGGAGGAGAAGGGAGCTTCTTATAAAAGGTATCTTCCTGCTTATGGAGGGGAAGGGACGGGACGGTTTTACAGGGAGACTACAGACCAGGATGGAACCCATACCTGGCAGTTTGATAAGAAGGCGTATGGGTATGGGCCGGAGAAGGTGAAAAATGCTGTCAAGGTTGGGGCTTACACGGAGGAGATGATGCGGCAGTATTACCTGGGAACGGTTCTGGGATATGACGGCCAGACCATAGAGCTTCCCAGGAAACACATTGTGGCGGACTCGTTCTGTATTATTGCCAGAAGGACGGGACAGGACGGGGAGGATATCTACGATTTTGTAAGGCCAAGCCGCCGGGGGACAGAGGATTTGACCTATTTTTTGTATGAGAATGAGGGAAGGCTTGTGATTGAGGATGGGGGAGCTTTTATCGGCGCTGATTTGTATATTGGAAACTTAAGCGTCACCAGGGGAAGAGCAGGCAATATCCGGGCAGGCAACCGTTTTATGGCTGGGGGACTTCCGGCTTACATACAGTTTTATAATCCTACGGAGGGAACGGGCGGAGCTTTTCGGGAGACGCTGGAGGAGGTAAAGAAGCGGTTTCTTCAGGATTTAAAGAAACCTTATAGGGCGGTAACGGCAGAGGATTATGAGAGGCTGGTTATGGAGACGCCTGAGCTTTGTATTCACAAGGTGAAGGCGTGGATGAATCAGGATGGAAACATGGTTTGTATTGCGGTGAAACCTGGAACGGATGAAGTGTTTCCTGGATTGTCGGATGTGTATCGGACAGCGATCGAGAAGCAGCTGGAGGATAAGAGGCTACTGACTACCAAGGTTCGGATTGTGGATCCGGTGTATTCCCCTATTGATGTCCATGGTACGATTTATGTGAAACGGCAGTATGAGAACAGCAGAGAACTGATTGAGCAGGCCATACGGAACAAGATTGATTATATCCACTCGGACAGAAATTTCGGGGAGGTGCTGAAGTTTGAGCAGGTGTTCCATGAGATTGAGAGCCTGGATTGTGTGGAGTTTATCTATGAGCTGTCTCTGATCCCTCAGAATCCGGGGCAGGCAAGGCTGGTGGAGGCGGATATTGTTCTGGCAGAGAATTGCCTGTGTTATTGTGGGGATATTGTAATTGAGACGGGGAGTTATGGTTAGTGGAGGCGTGTGACTGGGGGAATTAGCAGGTGATCGTATGAGGAGGATGGAATGGCGGGAAGGACATATTCTATAAGGGGGAACCGCATAGGGGCGGGATATCACCCTGGTTTTGAACTTGAGGCAGACGGTGGACTGGCTGTTCTGGCAGAGGACACGGTTCATTGTCTGTGTCTGAGAACGATTGACAGTGGGGTCTCGGATTCCCGGTG
>JAETTS010000127.1 GCA_021769025.1 Enterocloster bolteae | reverse complement strand
GGCGCTCCTGTGGAAGAGCAGAATGCCCAGTCCGACAAAGTTGAGGTCATGTATGTTGAGACTGTCCAGGACAATGATAAGGAAGAAAAAGAAAAGGTAGCTGCACAGGAGATTGACGTTCAGGCGGCAGATATTGTAAATGTTGAAGCGGTTGGCGCCTCTGTTGACGAAGCAAGCGTATCCTTTGAAGCAAAACATTTCTCCATCTATGCTATCGTAGGAACTGAACAATACAAGAATTCCTATACCATGTATGCAGGGCAGACCATAAGGCTGGAAGCACGCAATGCCCTGATTGGAGGGACGTGGACTTCATCTGACCCAAGTGTAGTAAGCGTGGAGGAGAGCGGAACTGTCTGGTATCCATATGCGTTTGTACATGCCAAAGATACAAGCGGTAAAACTGTAACACTCACCTATTCATATGGATGGAATGGCCGTTACAAGCAGAAATTTGAGATTACGGTAAAGAAGCATGAGGTTAAAGCATATTTCTATGTTCAAAGACCTGGAATGGATCCTGATTCTTTGGAAAATAAAGACTGGAAATATGTAGGATATGGAAACATTGATGTAAGCGGTATTAAGAACCAGCATGGAACGGATATGGTAGGGGGAGAGGGGCATTACAGCCTTGATAATCCGGCCGGCAGAGTCATTAATTATCCGTCTGATACCAACATCAAGAAAATCATAGCAGATCTTTATGGGGTCAATGTTAATGATATTGATGTGGAAATATCATATTCACCATATACGATAACCTATCCAAGGGGATGGGTGGATGCAGATAATAATCCACATGATCAAGGAAAGGCAGTTTACCATGTGGATATGACAGCCAGCGTCACTACCAGGGAAAAGGCTACGGCAACCTATTGGTTATGGGATGCAGGCGAACAAGGATATCAGCCTGTTGAGAGTCATGATGTAAGTATCGGAGACAAAACATCTCCGAAAAAAGTATATGATGATGTAAAGACAGTGGACGGAGTGGAATATCGGTTCAGCGGATGGTACGCAGATGCGGAGCGCAGCCAGGCGGTGGGATTCCCGTACCAGGTTGACAAGATGGTTAATTTCTATGCCAAATATATTCCGAATCCATTTATAACGATTTATTATGAGGCCGTAGGCGGAGGCAGCGTATCCCCAAGCACAGATCAGTTTATGGCATATACAGAAGGGCCGGCAGGCTCAACAGGCACAACGCCTCTGGGATATGAATTCAAGGGCTGGTTTAACAATGATATGGGACTTGGAACCCCCATTTCTACCAATCTCAAATTCACACCCAGCAAGCCGGCAGGCGGCTGGACAGACGGAATGACCTTCTACGCGGTATGGGAGGGGAATAGCGACGCTCTTACCTATGATGCCAACAAAGGCACCGGAGAAATGTCTGCAAGTACTGGAAATGTGGGAAGTGAAGTAGCGGTAAAGGAAAACCAGTTCACCAGACAGGGATATTACTTTGCGGGCTGGAACACAAAAGCAGACGGAACCGGCACCACATACATGCCAGGTGAAAACTATACACTGACAGCAGGTGATGATATTCTGTTTGCAGTATGGAAGGAAGTAGGGACCTTTAAGGTTTGGGCATACTATCCTGATACAAATCCAGACCTCAGTTACGGGGATTATATTAACATTTATGAAGATTATGGCCCGGATAATGCACCTCTGACTTACAAAAAGAATGGAACACAGAGCGGGGAGAACCTGACCCTTGAAGGAATAAATGAAATTCTGGCATACAGCAAGGCCGAGACGGAAGCGAATCATATGGGAGCTAAAATCAGTTCCGTATATCTTCAGTATGAGACAAATGCAGGATGGTCCAAAGCGATTTATGCGACATTAAAAGACAGTAAAGCTATTGCATTTGATGGGTTAGATGATGAAGTATTCCATGAAGGCAAAGAGTCACGCCTGCATATCACTTACAAACTTCCTAGAACTGTCCAGGTTGAATATTGGAAGAATATAGGTACAGGTTATGAACTGGTGCCTTCTGAAGGATATGGAATTGGTCCGGATTTCGTATATGCTTATGATTATATCAGTATTTCAGAGACCAGCACATCCAGCCAGGATATTATAAAAGCGGTTCCGGCCTCACTGCGGGGCTACAGTACTGGTAAAGTAGTCTTTAAGACAGGAACTGATGTGCCATCAGGGGAAGAGGATGACTTAGGGAAGAGTTTCCGCGTAAAGGATACCAGGGCGGCTCAAAGAATCTGTATCTTATTAGAGGAAAATGAGGATGTAACCCTGACTTACGTAGCAGGCCTTGGCGGCAGCGTGAATCCTGCAAGTGAGACAGTGGCTCCTGCCACCGGCATTGCAAAAGGTTCCGCAGCAAAGGCATCACCAGGATACCATTTTGTAAACTGGACAGTGGCTGACAAAGTAGTGGGAACCAATGTCTCCTTAGAGAGACAGGAAATAGATGCAGTGGCAAAAGCCAGCGGCGTTTATAAAGCCACCGAGTTTAAAGCTAATTTTGAAGAGGATGCAGATATAACCATCAACTATGTGGCAGCTAAGGGTGGAAATGTCGATTTATCAAGTGAAACCCTTGCCCCGGCAACCGGAAAACCGGAAGGATCCAAAGCAGTTGCAAAAGATGGATATGTATTTACCCATTGGACAGATACGGCTGGTGCAAAGGTAGGAGTAGATGCAGACTTTATTCCGAAAAAGAATCCTGAAACCCAGGTATTTGAAGCAGATACCTATACAGCGCATTTTGCCATAAGAGGCGACCTGAGTTATAAGGTTGAATACTACTATGACGGAGTGTTAGGGGAAGTTGATTCCAAAGATAATGTTGTATTTGGAACAGACATTCCATTTACCACCGTACCAAGAGATTTTAATGGCAGGAATTATATCTTCGAAAGCGCCAATGGTCCTAAGACAGTAGGTTCTGACAGCAATGTTAATCTTGTAAAGGTATATTATGTATTAGATGAAATTGGTGTGGAGATTCCTCAGAACCCAGATGGGATACCTGATAAATATCAGATAACCTTCACCTTTGTAACTGGCAATAATGGAACTGTAAGCGGGACCACAAGTGAGGTACACACCATCCAGCAGATAACCAGGGACCCGGAAACCAATGAGATTATCAAGGTCGGCAGCGTGACACCGGCCCATCCAAGGGCTAACGTCACGGCAGCAGCCAACAGCGGGTATGCATTCAGCAACTGGAGCATAGACGGAAATGCAGGTAAAACGTACAATAACACAGATGCAATCCAGGCAGATGCATTTGTTCATGACACCACATTTATAGCAAACTTCAGAACCGCTGGCGGAAGCGGCGGCAATGGAGGCGGTGGAGGCGGAAGCAACTCCGGCGGTCCGGGACGTTTTTCGCAGTCCGATGACAGCGGTCCGGGAGCAGTGAACATTGCGCCCCAGGATGTGCCGTTAGCGCCACTGCCCGAGACACCGTTTGACACTACCCTGATTAATGATGATGAAATACCTTTGGCACCTCTGCCAAAGACTGGCCAGGGTTCAGTTAAGTCAACCTTAACCATGGTGATGTCCGGTATATTGCTGATGCTGACCGCTATGAGCAAAAAGCGGAAAGATGAGGATGCCTGAAGCAGCCATAACTGAAGTAGTCATAACTGAATCGGTCATAACTAAAAGAACCAATCTAAAAGGAATCAATCCAAAAGGCAGCGCCTGATAGCTGGAATACGGCTGGAAGGCGCTGCCTTCCTTTTTGCCTTAACAGGATGAGTGCAATGGAAAAACCCGCCTCATCTTTATGACATTTGTCAGGGACATTGACAATTCCCCAACAATCAAGTATTATAATTATATTCTTACATATTTACAAAGTTTAAATCATTTAATTAATATGTGCATTCGCACATTCTGGCAGTTTCTGCCGAACAATCACATTTCTATCAAACGGCAGGAATCCAGGATGACAGTTATTTTTTAATCCGTCTGAAATCCTGCCTGTATAAGGAGGTACGGATGAAGAGAAAGACATTTATGTCAGAGGAGCTTGAGGCAGCCGGAATCAATGTACAGTATGATGCCCATGCTAAAAGGGTTCTGGGCAGCAGGCAGGTCCTGGCCAGGATATTACAGGGAGCGGCAGAGGAGTACAGAGGGTATTCCGCGGAGGAGATTGGAGCATGGATAGAGCCTGATATCCATATTGAGTGGCCTGGTGCGGCCGGGAAGCGGCTCTGCGGACCGGATGATTTGTATGAACGCCCCTGCTTATGTGGGCAATGCCATGTCAGAATACCGGATAACGAAAACGGATGTCATGGGCAGGAAACCGGAGCTGAAATCCAGCTATGATAAGCTGTCGGTAGTCATCATATGTCTGGATGGGAGGAACGCGGGTGATTCTAAGGGAAGCCTCAATGGCTTTTTAGGCACACTGCTGTCACCGGACATGTCGGTGGATGAAAAGAGAGGGATTCTGGAGCAGGACTATGGCATGAAGATGGAACAGGAACTGGAAGAGGAGTTGAGGCAGATGTGTAATTTGAGTGAAGCAATTGAGGAGAGAGGGTTTAGTAAGGGGTTTAGCCAGGGAATCGAAGGCTTTGCGGCATTGACGGAAAATCTGTTAAAGGAGTCCAGACTTGGGGATCTGCAGAGGGCTGTAAAGGATGAGGCGTTCCGCAGTCAGCTTTTTGAGGAATATAATATAAAATCAAGGTAGAAGCAGGACGGTTTGGTCTGCCAAAGGAGATATATGTCAAAGAAAACAATGAAAGCAGTAGTGTACAAACACACAGGAACCATTGCGCTTGAGGAGCGGCCGTTACCAGGACTGCTGGATTCCAGGGATGCGGTCATAAAGGTGACATTGACCACAATCTGTTCCAGCGATATCCACATCCAGCACGGGGCAGTCCCAAGGGCGGTTCCGGGAACTATCCTTGGACACGAATTTGTGGGGATTGTGGACCAGGTGGGGAAGGATGTAAAACGGTTTAAGCCCGGAGACCGGGTTGCGGTTAATGTGGAAACATTTTGCGGGGAATGTTTTTTCTGCAAAAGGGGTTATGTGAATAACTGTACGGATGAGCACGGAGGCTGGGCCCTGGGATGCCGTATTGACGGAGGACAGGCTGAATACGTAAGGGTACCGTTTGCGGATAACGGCCTTACCCCTATTCCTGATAATGTGACGGATGAAGATGCCCTGTTTACCGGCGATATCCTGTCCACCGGGTACTGGGGAGCCTCCCTGGCTGAAATCAGACCGGCTGATACGGTTGCCGTGATTGGGGCGGGCCCCACAGGGCTGTGTACCCTTATGTGCGCAGGATTGTATGGTCCGGCCCGGGTGATTGCAATCGATGTTTCAGATGAGCGTCTTGAGCTTGCTAAGAAACAGGGACTGGCGGATGTCATACTTAACCCGCTTAAGCAGGATGTGGTTCAGGAAGTGCTCCGGCTTACAGAGGGGCGGGGAGCGGATGCGGTCCTGGAGGCAGCCGGCGGCAAAGACACCTTTAAGACTGCCTGGAAGATTGCAAGGCCCAATGCGGTGGTCTGCGTGGTGGCTATGTATGAGGAGGCCCAGGTCATCCCTCTTCCGGATATGTATGGGAAAAACCTTGTTTTTAAGACAGGGGGAGTGGACGCTTCCTGCTGCGGGGAAATCATGGAACTGATCCGCGCCGGCAGGCTTAATACCAGCTGTCTGATCACACACCGCACCACGCTGGAACATATCATGGAAGCCTATGATATATTCAGTAATAAAAAGGACCATGTCATCAAATATGCGGTGAAGGTTGGGTGATGCGGCATATTTACAATATTTTTACACAGCCAATATAGTGATAGAAAATAACAGGTAAATGTTGTATGATAGAGAGAGCGGATTCATGGTGGTCTGCTTTCTCTTTTTAAGAGTATTTTTAAACGGGAAATGAGGTGTTATCTTGCAGCAGGTAAATACAGACATGATAAAGGGCAGCATATTCAGATCCATACTATGGTTTTCCATTCCGCTGTTGATTGGCAATTTCTTTCAGCAGCTTTATAATACCGTGGATTCCTATGTGGTGGGGAATTTTGTGGATACCAATGCCCTGGCGGCCGTGGGGGCGTCCACGCCGGTGATTAACATGCTGGTAGGCTTTTTCATGGGCTTATCTGCGGGCGCGGGCGTGGTCATATCCCAGTATTTCGGCGGACGCCGGAAGGAAGATATGAGTAAGGCGGTCCATAGCTCCATTGCGCTTACGGCACTTCTCAGCGTAGTGTTTACCGTGGCCGGGATGCTTTTTACAAAGCCCCTTCTCAGGGCCATCGGGGTGCCGGAGGAGGTGCTGCCGCATTCCTCCCTGTATCTGACCATTTATTTTGCAGGGATGACATTCTCCCTGTTTTATAATATGGGGTCGGGTATCCTGCGCGCAGTGGGGGATTCCCGGCATCCCCTTATCTATCTGGCAGTTGCCAGCCTTGTGAATATTGCGCTGGACTTCCTGTTTGTGTGCGGGTTCCATATGGGGATAGCAGGTGTGGCCATTGCCACCATCATAGCCCAGGCCGTGAGCTCGGCCATGGTCATGTACAAGCTTATGCATACCCAGGAGGATTATAAACTGGAACTGCGCAAGATACATTTTCATAAAAAGATGGTTAAGAAAATCATCGCCTTCGGATTCCCCGCAGCCCTTCAGCAGAGTATTACATCTTTTTCCAATGTAATCGTGCAGTCCTACATCAACCGGTTTGGCGCAACTGCCATGGCTGGTTATTCTGCGGCCATCAGGATTGACGGGTTCCTCCAGCTGCCTCTGCAGAGTTTTAATATGGCCATTACCACGTTTGTGGGACAGAATATCGGAGCAAAGCAGTACCGGCGTGTGAAGAAGGGAATCTGGGCCGCATGGGTGATGAGTTCCCTGGTCATCCTGGTTGGTTCCGTGGGCATGTATTTCTTTGCGCCTTACCTGATTGGCGTATTCACGGACGATGTACAGGTGATTGCCAATGGAAGCGGTATGCT
>JAETTS010000126.1 GCA_021769025.1 Enterocloster bolteae | reverse complement strand
AAAAAGGCAAAAAGAAGTCTTGCATCAACTGCTAAAATATCATAAAATAGAAATAACTGTGCAGATAGACTATTTATCCAGAAATGAGATATCCAGAATGACGGATAAGATTATATCACAGTACGGAAGAATATACGGCACGAAAGCATAGAAAGGCGAGTACAGTTATGATGGATTTCAACAATAAGAAGACAAGAAAGATTGTGTCTACGATCATCGTGATTTTGTTGGTGCTGGCAATGGTGGCACCTATGGTTTTTGGAGCGATTACATTCTAGTACTTCTATTTTGTACTAGGCAGTTTTTGAAGTTTGAGGAGCAGTATTATGAAAGGGAAGAAATGGGTGAGAAAGGTCTGTACCGTGGCCATTGGTCTGACCTTATTTTTAGCGGTGGATGCATGGGCGGATGTGGTTCCCAAGGGAGTCTATGTTGATGGACAGGACTTGGGAGGCACAGACGTGGAAGAAGCCAAACAGAAGGTGGAAGCGTACGTGTCTCAGATGTCCCAACAGTCTGTGGCGCTGGAAGTGGCGGGGACAAAGGTGGAGACTACGGCAAAGCAGCTGGGCTTTCACTGGGAGAATACAGATGCTCTAGAGAATGCGATTGAAGAGTACGGCTCCGGTGATATTATTGACCGTTATTTGAAACAGAAGGATCTGGAGAATCATCCAATGGATATCCAGTTGGAATTTAAGATAGATGAAGGCGCAGTGACGGATTTTGTGACAACCCAATGCCAGCCGTTTGTCCAGGAGGCGATAGACGCTTCCATTGTCAGGGAGAACGGGGCGTTTGTAGTAACCCCGTCCCAGAATGGTATTTCTGTAGATTTGGATGCCACCATAAGCCAACTGAATGAGGCACTAAAAGATGGGCTGAAGGAGCCCATTCTGGTAGCAGCAGAAGTGACCGAGACACAGCCGGCAAAGACGACAGAGATGCTTTCCTCCATTCAGGATGTTCTTGGCACATTTTCTACAGACTTTTCCAGCAGTGGTGCATCC
Organism: Enterocloster bolteae; assembly: GCA_021769025.1. The sequence goes on along the minus strand of JAETTS010000126.1, from coordinate 6,028 downwards.
CGCTCGAAAAATCTGCAGGTTGGATCCGGGAAGATCAATGGTGCGGTGCTGATGCCAGGAGAGACGTTATCCGGATATGAATGTATGCATCCTTTTACGAAAGCCAATGGGTATGCATCTGCGGCAGCCTATGAGAATGGGCAGGTGGTAGACAGTGTAGGAGGAGGTGTGTGTCAGATTGCAACCACTCTTTACAATGCGGCTCTGCTTGCGGAGATGGAGATCACGCAGCGCCAGAATCATTCTATGGTGGTCAGCTATGTAAAACCATCCAACGATGCAGCGATTGCAGGCACTTATAAAGATATCAAGATTACCAATCCATATGACACGCCGGTTTACATTGAGGGCGGTACATCCGGGAAGACATTGACCTTTACCATCTATGGAAAGGAGACACGTCCAGCCAACCGAACCATCAAGTATGTATCGGAGACGTTGGGAGTGACAGATCCGGGAGAGCCGATTACCAATGTGGATCCGTCGTTACAGCCAGGTGCCAGAGTGCGGGTACAGGCAGCGCACCGCGGCGTTCGGTCCCGGTTGTGGAAATATGTATACATTGACGGGGTAGAGACAGAAAAGACCATTCTTCATACTGATACCTACAATGCGTCAAAGGCGATCTACCGGGTAGGCCCGGAGGTTCCGCCGGCAGTACCGACGGAAGGCATGCCAGCAGAGGGAGATCCGTCTGCGGTAAATCCGACACCGGATCCAGGAGCAGTAAGCCCAGACCCAGGAGCAGCCAACCCAGCACCGGATCCAGGAGCGGTAAACCCGGCTCCAGATCCAGGAGCAGCCAGTCCGGCCCCAGACCCGGGAGCAGTAAACCCGGCACCGGATCCAGGAGCAGTAAACCCGGCTCCAGATCCAGGAGCGGCTAGTCCGGCTCCGGATCCAGCGGCAGGTGCTTAAACCAGTGTCTTTCAAGCATAATAGCAATAATACCAGGATGATAAGTATCTGGCTTGTAAGATAGGAGACAAGTAAGGAATAATCATGAAACCAGCAGGACAAGGAAATACCAACCATATTATCTTGCAAAATCTGGAACCGGAAAATCCGATGCCTGGTCATGTAATGCCAGGCCAGGATTTGGTAGTTGCAGGTTTTGTGGGATTGGATGGTGCCAGGAGGATTGTGGAGGAGAAGGAGGCAGAATTGCTCTCCAGATTTTCCAGAGGCTATCTCCAGGAGATTCAAAGGATTCCGGAAGAGGATCAAAAGGATTGGGACAATTTAAGACAGGCAGGTGCCATCTGTTGGAAAGAGGCAGGAGAGGGCGGTATTCATACCGCCCTCTGGAATATTTCTGAGACATATGGCATAGGGTTTCAAATTGACCTGTGTCGGATTCCCATTAAGCAGAGCACCATAGAGATATGTGAGTTTTATGAACTGGATCCGTATGATCTGTACTGCAGCCATTGTGCTGTTTTAATCACAGACAACGGAGGGCATACCGTGTCCAGGCTGGAGCAGGGAGGGATCCCAGCAGCATGGATCGGCACTTTAACCAAGGGAATTGCCCGCAAGGTCTTCTATGACCAGGTTTGCAGATACATGGACAGGCCGGCGGGGGATGCATTATATAAAATAATAGAGAGGAAGGCGCTGTAATGAGAGAGAAGATTTTAGCCTTTATGGAGAAAAACAGCAGGATTGATGTGAAAGATCTGGCAGTTATTCTGGGAGAGAGTGAGGCAGCCGTGGCCAATGAGATTGCGGAAATGGAGAAAGAGCACATTATCTGCGGTTACCATACCCTGATCAACTGGGATAACACCAGTGACGAGAAAGTCGTCGCCCTGATTGAAGTGAAGGTGACTCCTCAGCGGGGTATGGGATTTGACAAGATCGCGGAGAGAATCTATCAGTATAATGAGGTCAATGCTGTGTATCTTATGTCAGGAGCCTATGATTTTACTGTATTTATTGAAGGAAAGACCATGAGAGAGGTGGCGCTGTTTGTATCGGAGAAACTGTCGACCCTAGAATCTGTTTTGAGCACGGCTACCCACTTTGTATTGAAAAAATATAAGGACCATGGAACCGTATTGGTTCAGGAGGTTCAGGATGAAAGGATGTTGATTACTCCATGAGAAACCCTCTGTCAGATACAATTGTCCAGATTGAGCCATCAGGCATTCGCAAATTTTTTGATATCGTCAGTGAGATGAAGGATGCCATTTCTCTGGGCGTAGGTGAGCCAGATTTTGATACTCCCTGGCATGTGCGGGAGGAAGGCATCTACTCATTGGAGAAAGGCAGGACTTTTTATACCTCCAATGCAGGGTTAAAAGGATTAAGGGAGGAGATCAGCAGATATCTTTCCCGCAGATGCGGCCTGACGTATAACCCGGATAAGGAGATTTTAGTGACCGTAGGCGGAAGTGAGGCCATCGATATCGCTTTGAGGGCCATGCTGAACCCTGGTGATGAAGTATTGATTCCTCAGCCCTGCTTCGTGTCCTATGTGCCCTGTGCCATATTGGCAGGCGGAGTGCCGGTCCCCATTGAGCTTGAGGAGAAGGATCAGTTCCGGCTTACTCCGGAAAAGCTGTTGGAGAAGATTACAGACAAAACCAAGATCCTGATTATGCCGTTTCCCAATAATCCAACGGGAGCTGTGATGAGACAGGAAGATCTGGAACCAATTGCCCGAATTATTGAGGAAAAGGACTTATTTGTTCTCTCCGATGAGATTTACTGCGAATTGACATACGGCAACGAACGCCATGTATCCATTGCATCCTTGCCGGGGATGAGAGACCGAACCGTTCTTATCAATGGGTTTTCCAAGGCCTATGCCATGACTGGATGGAGGCTGGGCTATGCGGCAGCCCCCCATGTGATTCTAGAGCAGATGCTGAAGATCCATCAGTTTGCCATTATGTGCGCTCCTACCACCAGCCAGTATGCTGCTATCAGTGCCATGCGGGACGGGGACAGTGATGTGGAGATGATGAGAGAGTCCTATGACCAGAGAAGGCGGTTTGTCCTTCATGCCTTTGAGAATATGGGACTGGAGTGCTTTGAACCTAACGGCGCGTTCTATACCTTTCCAAGCATTAAGCGTCTGGGAATGACATCGGATGAATTTGCCAGAATGCTATTGCAGGAAGAGAAGGTGGCAGTGGTTCCAGGCACGGCGTTTGGAGCCTGCGGGGAAGGCTACTTAAGAGTTTCCTATGCCTATTCATTAAAGAATTTGAAGGAGGCCCTGGGGCGTATGGAACGGTTTGTTCAAAAATTGGATGCAGAGAGTGGGATATAAATAGCCTATGAATATTGTATTGTTAGAGCCAGAGATGCCAGCCAACACCGGCAATATCGGAAGAACCTGTGTAGCTACCAACACCAGGCTTCATCTCATTGAGCCTTTGGGATTCCGGCTCAATGAAAAAATGCTGAAACGTGCAGGCCTGGATTATTGGGATAAGCTGGACGTGACGGTTTACAGTGACTACACAGATTTTCTGAACCAAAATCCTGGTGCCAGAATCTATATGGCGACCACCAAGGCGCAGAAGGTGTATACGCAAGCAGAGTATGAACCGGATTGTTTTCTGATGTTTGGCAAAGAAAGTGCCGGGATTCCGGAGGAGATTCTGGTGGAAAACCAGGAACGATGTGTGAGAATTCCTATGTGGGGAGATATCCGCTCCCTGAATCTGTCCAACGCGGTATCCATTGTGCTGTATGAGGCGCTTAGGCAGAATGGATTTGAGAAGATGAATGTAAAAGGAGAGCTGCACCGCTTACAATGGAAGTAGGCAGTGCAGTTTTCTTTGTATCATAGGAAAGTGCGTCCTATGATACAAAAAAGTGACCCCAGGATCGCACTGCGGCGGAAAATCCAAGACATTGCCCTGCATTACAGGGAGATGAGATGAAATGGAAGCTGGCTGGCAGTCAACATCTGGGCTTCTCTCTGGTGACAGGTAAACAGTAAGATCTGGCCGTTGTAGGCAGAGGAAAGCCATTTTAATGCGTTTTTCAACCGTTCATCATCATACAGAACAAAACTGTCATCAAAAATCAAAGGCATCCGTTCCGGATAGTCAGCCTGGATCATCTGTGCAGCAGCCAGCCGAAGGGCCAGATAAACCTGATCCATGGTGCCGCTGCTGACCTGATCCAGGGAGACTAGTTTGGTTCTGGTATTGAGAAACGGATTCAGATGTTCATCAATTCCCATGCTGGTGTAGACGCCGCCGGTTATTCCCTTTATAAGATCCGAAGCGCTCTGATTGAGATACAGGCCAAAGGAATTCCGAATGGACGTGGACAACTGGGTCATGGTTTCCAGGGCCAGGTCAATAGCAGACAACTCTTCAAAGATTCGCTCATTTTCTGCCAGAATACAGCGAAGAGCCTCTGCACGAGTCTTATAATTGGCAAGCTGTTCCAGCTTTTTCTCCAGTTCCCATTGGCTCTTTTCCAGCCCTTCAATGGCCTGGCCGTAATCAGCCTGTCGTGTTCGGAGGCCAGAGACATCATCGTTCAATTTCCTTAACGTCTCTTCTGATTGAGTGACAGTGCCGCAGAGCAATTCAAACTCGGACATTTTTTTATGGAAGGATTCCAGGGCCTCCGGGGTGATGCCGGAGTCACCTAAATAGCGGTTTAAAATCTTCTCCAGAGATTCATTGACAGAGGACAGTTCCTTTTTTACCTTGTTATTGCCAACAATGATCACGATACCCACCGCGCATAAAAGGACAGCCCCGCCTGCCAGAATACCAAAAATAAGAAGAGGTGACAGTCCCGGAACGGAACGGATAAAATCAACACCTATGGTAAGGGAACAACCCGCCAGGACAAAAAGGATTGAGGCCAGCAGAAAAGGAAGAGTGCTGAGAACCTTTCGCCATGGCTTCTTGACGGTGGCCAGAAGCCCCTCATAGGACGAAAACAGATTCTGGGCATCATTTTGACATTCCTTTATGTCTTCCAGGCTGGAAAAATGATTTTGGGATAATACTTCCCGGCCACGGGCAGTCTGCTGCAGAAGCTGCTCCCGTTCTGTCTGCATCTGTTCTAGCTGTACCTGGGTATCCTGCTTCTGCCTTTGATAGTCAGGAAGCCGGTTCTCATACTCAGGGGAAGCGATCTCTTTCTCCAATGCCTTGATCTCACCCAGTACGGAGGTGTAGGATCTGGCGGCATCTGGAACCAGACGGGCGGACAGATCATTTCGCTTACTGTTTAAGAAGGCGGAAGCTTTGGTGATGTTTAGCGCCATATTGCCAGAGGTATTCATATTGGCGATATAGTTTTTTAACTCAGAAACCATGCCTTCATCCGTAGCACTTTTTAACTGGCCGATGCTGATAGTATTGTTGTAGGCCGTTTCGCTTAAGCCATTTAGCAGATGATCCATCAAGGCTTTGGTGGGTTCCAGCTCATTGCCAGTTGTCTCGTCAAGAATCCGAAATTCTTTCTGGATTTTTTGGAAACGCCTTTCGATGCGGTAAATGGTTCCTCCATGTTCAACGCGAAGGGAGCCTTCGTATATACTGGAATCCTCCCAGGGCTCGTATTTGCTGTAAAGATCATTGGTGGGAGCGAATCCCTGCTGAGGATTGATACCAAACAGGATACTGCGGATAAATGTGTGTATGGTTGATTTTCCGGTTTCGTTTTTCCCATAGATTACATTCATGCCATCTTGAAAGGAGATGGTCTGATCATGGAATTTACCGAATCCGCTGATGTGAAGCTCCAGAAACTTCATATGCTAACTCCTTTCATCGGTGGTATGCAAAAGAGCATGGATTCCATAATACAAAGCTTTTTTTTCCACAGGACTCATATCCGGTTTCTGGAGAGCACTGATATAAAATCCAATCATATCGCCTGGATGTTCAGCAAACAAGGCGCTGAAATCATATTCAGGCTCTGACTCATCGATAATTTCACTGATTCGGAATTTGGAGGTTAGGTTTTCCAGATCAAATTCGGTCTCTGGATCCCTGGATCCTCGAATCCGGAAACGGTATATATGGTGGGAGCCTTTCAT
>JAETTS010000125.1 GCA_021769025.1 Enterocloster bolteae | reverse complement strand
TTTGAGGCAGCAAGGCAGCGGAGGCGGCAGCCTCTTTGCGGCTTCTCAAACAACAAAAACTAAATGACATGATGTTGGGGTCAAAAGGTCTTTTGACCCCTTTGATACCGGATAGCTCCGCACTTTGTGATCCCGCAATCCTCAAAAACATTCAAAATCCGCCCTAATCGGGCTACTTTTTCATGTTTTTGACCTTTTGACCCTGGTATCATGACATTGTTATCTGAACGGTTACGCTCTTCCTCCGTTAAGAAATCGTAATATTCTCTTAAACATATTGAAGTTGAATATACAGCGAAAATAAAATATAATAAATTTAACAGAATTTGACAAAACGGAGGAGGAGCAGGATGAAACAGTTGCGAGTATGGATATTGCTGGTCGGCTTTCTGCTGGGAATGCAGATTACCTCGTTGGGGGCGACCAAGATTGAGAATGTAGAATTATCGTTTTCTGTCGGACAAGAGCCAGCGGCTGGAGATGAGATCGGTGAGGTAAGCGTCTCGCCTGTCGGGGATGCACATTACTGGGTAGAGTATGCGACGTTTGAGACGGAGTCAGAGCGATGGACCATAGGCGAGCGCCCGGTGATACGGGTAGAGCTTCAGGCGCATGACGACTATTATTTTGGATACACTACCAAGAGCCATTTTAAGTTTCTGGGTGCCAGCAATATGACCCTGAAGAAGGCAAGCCGGCGGGACAAGAACACGACCATGACTGTGGAAGTCTATCTAAAGAGAATCGGCGGTGTGTTGCCGCCTGTGGAAGGGCTGGAGTGGAGTTCCACCGCCATCGCTACCTGGGAGCCTATGGAAGGGGCAAAATCCTATGAAGTGCGGCTTTTAAGGAACGGAAGCACGGCTACCACCGCTACAACCAGCGGCACCAGCTATAATTTTTCGAAAAATATCAGCAAGGCCGGAGACTATTCTTTCCGCGTCCGTGCAGTTTCCAGCTATGATGATAAAAAGGGAGAGTGGTCTGATGAATCGGAGTCCTTTGACATCGAGAAGGATGACATACAGGGATTGAAGAACAGTTCCAGTTCCGCATCATCTTCCTACCCATCCCGCGGATGGATGAAAGACAATACCGGCTGGTGGTATTCCAACGGAGACGGTACCTGGCTGGCAAATGGCTGGCATAACATCGACAATGTGTGGTATTACTTTAACAACAGCGGGTATATTCTTACTGGCTGGCAGGCTATCGGCGGACGGTGGTATTATATGAATGCCAATGGAGCCAGGCTTACCGGTTGGCAGTATATCAACAATGTATGGTATTATCTGGATCCCAATGGAGCTATGCTGACAGGCTGGCAGTATATCAACGGTAAATGGTACTATATGGATCCTACCAGCGGTGCTATGTATGCCAATACGGTTACACCGGATGGGTATCGGGTTGATGCATCAGGAGCCAGAATCGGCTGACAGATTGGTTGCGTGGGTATTGCCGCAGATAGGAGGAATGTAAAATGGTATCGTTTTACTGGCTTGTATTTTTCCTGATTTTAGTAGGGATAGAGGCTGCTACTCTGGCCCTTACCACCATATGGTTTGCCGGAGGCGCTCTCACGGCATTCATCTTATCCCTTTTTGGAGTAAGCGTGGAGGCACAACTGGTTGTATTTGTGGTGGTTTCCTTTATCCTTCTTTTTTTTACCAGGCCATGGGCTATGCGGTATGTGGAACGAAATCGGACCAAAACCAATGTAGAAGGCTTGGTAGGAAAGACCGTCAGGGTTACACAGGAGGTAAACAACCGGATGAACACAGGCACAGCTATGCTGGACGGACAGGAGTGGAGCGCCCGGGCGGTAAAAGAGGATCAGGTCTACGCAGCCAATACGTTGGTGGTGGTCAAGGAGATACGTGGTGTGAAATTAATTGTCAGTGAAATGAAGGAGGGCATGTAAGATGGGACTTTTAATTGGGTTTGTAGCGATAGGGGTTATTCTCTTGATTATTCTGTCGGCTTGTATTAAGATTGTTCCCCAGGCCTCTGCGTTTGTTATTGAGCGTCTGGGCGGATACCAGGCAACCTGGTCGGTGGGACTCCATGTGAAGGCACCGTTCATCGACCGGGTGGCCAAACGGGTACTGTTGAAGGAGCAGGTGGTTGATTTCCCACCCCAGCCGGTGATCACCAAGGATAATGTTACCATGAAGATCGATACAGTAGTCTTCTTCCAGATTACAGATCCAAAGCTTTATACCTATGGCGTGGAGAATCCGATCATGGCTATCGAGAACCTGACAGCCACCACACTCCGTAATATTATTGGTGATCTGGAATTGGATCAGACGCTGACTTCCAGAGAAACCATCAACACGAAGATGAGGGCTGCGCTGGATGTGGCCACGGATCCCTGGGGAATCAAAGTAAACCGGGTGGAATTGAAGAACATTATCCCGCCTGCAGCGATTCAGGATGCCATGGAGAAGCAGATGAAGGCGGAGCGGGAGAGACGTGAGTCCATCTTAAAGGCAGAGGGTGAGAAGAAATCAACGATCCTTGTTGCCGAAGGAAAGAAGCAGTCAGCGATTCTGGATGCGGAGGCAGACAAACAGTCAGCGATTCTCCGTGCAGAGGCCGAAAAAGAGAAACGGATCCGGGAGGCAGAAGGCCAGGCAGAGGCAATCTTAAAGATACAGAAAGCTACTGCAGACGGCATTCGCTTTATCAAAGAAGCCGGGGCGGATGATGCGGTGATCCAGTTAAAAAGCCTGGAGGCGTTTGCAAAGGCTGCAGACGGCAAAGCGACAAAGATTATTATTCCCTCGGAGATTCAAGGCCTTGCCGGGATGGTAAAAGCTGTGGCAGAGACAGCGAAAGAGTAAAGGCCTGAGGCTGTTGCAAAGCAGGATTTTTGGTATCCTGTATTTGCAGCAGCTTCTTGTGTTATGTTTTGTCAGGATTTTTATTTCATGGAGGCATTTATGAGATTCCAGCTGGATCTTACGAAAGAATACGGAATCGTTCTGGAAGGCGGGGGAGCAAAAGGCTCCTACCAGATCGGGGCTTGGAAAGCACTGCGGGAGGCCGGGATACAGATACGGGGGATTGCAGGCGCCTCGGTTGGCGCTTTAAACGGAGCCATGATCTGTATGGACGACCTGGAGACAGCAGAATATATCTGGGAAACCATTTCCTACTCTAAAGTTATGGACGTAGACGACGATATAATAGAAAATGTCAAAAAAATGGATTTAAAGGCGATAAACTTAAAACAGGCGGCAGAGGATGCCAAGCGTGTCCTGAAAGAGCGGGGGTTTGACATTACGCCTCTGAAGCAGCTGATTGAATCAGTGGTTGACGAAGAGCGGATCCGTTCTTCAGAACGGGAACTCTACCTTACCACGTATTCCGTTACGGACCGCCGTCTTCTGGTGTTAAACGCAAGAGACATCCCGGAAGGGGAAATTGGCGACATGCTTATGGCCAGCGCTTATTTTCCAGCTTTTCGGAATCAGAAACTAAACGGTAAGCGGTATATGGATGGAGGCGGCTGGAACAATGTGCCGGTGAACGTGCTGCTGGAACAGGGATATGAGGACATTATCGTCATCCGCATCTATGGCCTGGGATTCGACAGTGAAAAGGTGACGCAGATTCCGGAAGGAACCAATGTGTACCACATTGCACCCCGCCAGGATCTGGGAGGGATCCTGGAATTTGACAAGAAGAAGGCCAGAAAAAACATGATGCTGGGCTACTATGATGCCAAGCGCCTTCTGTATGGGCTTAGTGGAAGATGGTACTATATCGATGCTCCTCACTCAGAGGCCTATTATTTTGAGCGGATGATGGCGGAGATGAAGGAGATTCTCGCTTTCTGGCCGGAGATGGAGGAATGGAGTGAAGAGGGGAGACAAGGGTACAGGCTGTATACGGAAGGCCTTTTTCCATTTTTAGCCAAACGTATGAACCTTAGGGAGGACTGGAATTATAAGGACCTTTATCTGTCCATATTGGAGTTTTTAGCCAGAAAAAAGAGGATCAATCGTTTTTGTATCTACTCTGTGGATCAGTTGAAGAAAGAGATTCTGAAACGATATGTCAGTGAGGCGGATGCAAAAGAGATTATGAGAATACACTCAATTAAAGGAGGAATGCAGTCATGAATTTAAAGGGGAGACATTTTTTAACATTGAAGGACTATGGTCCGGAGGAGATTGAATATCTCTTGGATCTGGCCGCAGAGCTTAAGGAGAAAAAGAAGAAGGGGATTCCTGTAGATATGCACCGCGGGAAAAATGTAGCCCTTATTTTTGAAAAGACCAGCACCAGAACCAGATGCTCGTTTGAGGTGGCAGCACACGATCTGGGAATGGGAACCACATACCTTGACCCGTCAGGTTCCCAGATCGGAAAGAAGGAAAGTATCGCTGACACGGCACGGGTTCTGGGAAGAATGTATGAAGGGATCGAGTATCGGGGATTTGGCCAGGAGATTGTGGAGGAACTGGCAAAACATGCCGGGGTTCCGGTGTGGAACGGCTTAACCAACGAGTATCATCCCACACAGATGTTGGCAGATCTTTTGACAATCCGGGAGCATTTCGGAAGACTGAAAGGAATCAAACTGGTGTATATGGGGGATGCCAGATACAATATGGGCAATTCCCTGATGATTGCCTGCTCCAAGATGGGCCTGGATTTTACGGCCTGTGCGCCTGCCAAATATTTCCCCAACCAAGAACTGGTGGATCAGTGCCGGGAATATGCCGCTGCATCCGGTTCGTCTATCACCCTGACTGAGGATGTGATGGAAGGAACCAAGGGAGCGGATGTTATTTACACCGATGTGTGGGTGTCCATGGGGGAGCCGGATCAAGTGTGGGAAGAGCGGATCAAAGAGCTGACTCCCTATAAGGTGACTGAAAAAATTATGGAGAACGCAGGGGAAACTTCTATTTTCCTGCATTGCCTTCCTGCCTTCCATGACCAGAAGACGAAGATCGGAAAGGAGATGGGGCAGCGGTTTGGCATTGTGGATATGGAAGTGACAGACCAGGTGTTTGAGTCTGAAAAGTCAAAAGTGTTTGATGAGGCGGAAAACCGTATGCATACCATTAAAGCGGTGATGGCCGCAACGTTAGGAGTGTAAAGTTGATGCATGGAAAGAAGAGAAATCCGAGAAACTCCGTTCTGATGATGGACTGGATTCACATCGGAATCGGGCTTTTGGTGGTTATTTTGGCAATTCTGGCATTTTTAAATCCAGAAGATAACCGTTTTTTATTTCCTGTGATTTTTCTCTTGGCTGCTGCCCTCAATATGATCAATGGTATCTACCGGTTTCGGTTAAGCGGAAGGGAGAAGAAAAAGAAGCTGGCCGCAGTAATGCAGCTTCTTCTGGCAGTAGTGCTGATGGCAGTAACCGTGGTCAGTGCCATCACAATCTGGAGGTAAAAGGTGAAAGCGGATGTAATCAGACTGTTAAAAGAATGCGATGCCTACTTATCTGGGCAGGAACTAAGTGAACGTCTTCATGTGTCCCGCACGGCTGTGTGGAAGGTGATCAATCAACTGAAAGCGGAAGGTTATGCCATTGAGGCAGTGCGAAACAGAGGCTACCATCTGGTGGAAAGTGCGGATGTATTGACAGCGGCAGAGATCAAAAGCTGCATGGAGAGCCAGTGGGTAGGACAGCATGTGGAGTTTCTTAAGGAGACGGATTCTACCAATACAGAAGGACGGAGGCAGGCGGAAAAAGGGGCTGCAGACGGCACCCTGGTGGTTGCGGAACGGCAGACAGCCGGTAAGGGGCGCAGAGGAAGAAACTGGACGTCTCCGCCGGGAAGCGGGATCTGGATGAGCTTGATTCTAAAGCCGGATCTGGAGCCTGCCTGTGCGCCGATGGTCACTTTGATTGCCGGCCTGGCTGTATCCAGAGGGATTGAGGACTACTGCGGCATTTACACCCAGATAAAGTGGCCCAATGACCTGACACTGTCTGGAAAAAAAATATGCGGGATCCTTACGGAGATGAGTGCCGATATGGAGATGATCCGGTATGTGGTGGTAGGAATCGGAATCAATGTGAATATCACAAATTTTCCAGATGAGATCGCGAAAACCGCCACTTCCCTTTATCTGGAAAGTGGGAAAACCATAAAGCGCAGTGGGATGATTGCCTGCATTATGAAACGGATGGAAGAATATTATGAGGCGTTTCTTTCTGTGGGAGATCTGTCCTGCATTCAGAAAGAGTATGAAAAACGGCTGGTGAATCGAGACAGAGAGGTTCTGGTTCTTGCTCCTAAGGGGCAGTATCAGGGGATCTGCAGAGGCATCAACAAGGAGGGAGAGCTGTTGGTTGAGCGGGATGATGGAACCATCTCCCAGGTGATGTCAGGGGAAGTCTCCGTTCGAGGCGTGTATGGATATGTGTAGCAGGCCAGACGTTATCTCCGGCTGTTTTGATGGTAAACATAAACGGAGCGGAAGGAGGATGGCGGCAACAGACAGCGGTTTGCCTGGAGGGTGACAGGAATATGGAACAGTTTTATGAGAAATTGCAGGTATTGGAGTCCGAGGACAAGCCGTTTTCCCGGGAGGAACGTCTGAAGGCCATAGGCGGACCGTTGTTATCCTGGTATGGGGAGCATGCCAGGATTCTGCCCTGGAGGGAACATCCTGGGGCGTACCAGGTCTGGATATCGGAGATTATGCTGCAACAGACCAGAGTGGAGGCGGTGAAGCCCTATTTTTTTCGGTTTATGGAAGAACTTCCGGATGTGAAGGCTTTGGCTCAAGTAGAGGAGCAGAAGCTTTTAAAGTTGTGGGAAGGCCTGGGATATTATAATCGGGCCAGGAATTTAAAAAAGGCGGCAAAGATAGTGATGGAAGAGTATGGCGGAATCCTGCCTGCTTCCTATGAGGAACTCTTGACCCTGCCGGGGATCGGGAATTATACGGCGGGAGCTATTGCCTCCATCGCTTACGGGATCTCGGTTCCTGCTGTGGACGGCAATGTTCTTCGGGTGATCTCCAGGGTCTTGGCGGATCGGGAGGATATCGGAAAGGCATCTGTGCGACATCGGATCTGGGACAGTTTAAAAGCGTCGATGCCAAAGGGTC
>JAETTS010000124.1 GCA_021769025.1 Enterocloster bolteae | reverse complement strand
GCTGACCATCAAATCAGGCAGTAAGACTCTGATAGTGCTGACTTTGACCGGTACAATCGGAGATCCCAGTATCACTACTACAGAGATTCCGGGCGGAGTCAAATATGTTCCTTATGGCGTTATGATACAGAACAGCAATAAATATGTATGGAACAAGGTAAGTTATCGTATTGCAAAAGGAAAGCTGCCAGCTGGTATGAGCCTGGAGGAGAACGGCGAGTTATATGGCGTTCCCACGGAAGCCGGTGAGTTTACATTTACGGTGCGGATGAGAAACAGTTACAGCAATTTTAAAGACAGTGAGAGGGAATTTACCCTTAAGATTTTGGAGAATACGGATGCTAATGTTGACGGTGCCACAGATACAGGATATCAGTTATCTCAGCGTATTCCCGACATTGGGTTAAATTCAAACGGCGATTACCTGCTGGTTTCTCAGGGAGAATATGCTACGTTTAAGTACATATTCCTTGACGGAGTTCAGCTGAAAGAAGGCGTGGACTATACATCGGAAGCAGGAAGTACCAGAATTACCATTCGAAGCCAGACCTTGAAGGCTTCCAACAAGACAGGCGTCCATACGCTGGGTATTGAGTTTAGAACTGGAAAAGGCACCTCTGAAGGCTCAAAGGACGTAAGCGATTTAAAGAGAGCCGCACAGAACTACCGAGTCACAACCAGCAGCAGTTCCAATGGAACTGGCAGCGGAAGCAGCGGTGGGATCAGCAGTGGAGGAGGCGGAAGCAGCAGCGGAGGCGGAAGTACCTCTCAGACGAGGAAAGATTCTAAGAAAGGTTATGTGCACACGAACACAGGAATCATCACAGGAAGCCAGGCTGGATATTCACGCTGGCAGCAGGATGAGACCGGATGGAAGTTAATCTATGCTGATGGCACCACAGCCAGCGGGTACATGGTTCCTCTGGAGAACGGAGAGAATGTAGAGCAGATTGCCTGGGAGAAGGTCAACGGCTCCTGGTATGCTTTTGGCGTGAACGGATACTTAAAATCCGGTTGGGTATTTGATTATCAGCTAGGCAGGTGGTATATGCTGTCTGTTGACACTGGAATGGTAGGGGGATGGTATAAAGACCCTGTGGACAACCATACCTACTATATGGATCCCACCGAGGGAGGCCTGTCAGTGGGGTGGAGAAGCATCGACCAGAAGTGGTACTATTTTAATACGGTAGTGACAGCACCTTCCTGGGAACTGAACAAAGAGACCAATAAATGGCAGTATAATGCCAAAAGCAAATCCAAACCATACGGTTCTCTGCTTCGAAATGAGAAGACACCGGACGGATATGAGGTAAATGCCGACGGCGTATGGATTCAGAAGTAGGAGAATTTGAGAAGCGGGGGTATTTGAGGAACGAGGAGATTTGAGGATCAGGGGATTTGAGGATCAGACGGATTTAAAGATCATGCAGATTTGAGGAATCGGAAGAATTTGAGAATTGGATAGGAGAAAGGTGGCAGGTGAAGGCAGGATATCACTTGCCACTTTTTTTCGGATCTGTTATGATGGTTTATAAGAAAGGATTTGGTAGAACGCTGTAATTTTGGGAATGTGAAATGGACTATCATACTGGGATGAATGTGAAGGAGGTATCCCAATGTATTTATGAGTATACATTGGGATATCCGTATTTGGTTTCTGCGATATGTGAGCTGATTGATGAGAAAGTATATGGGATGGATAAATTTCCAAGTATGTTAGAAAGCTGGACGAGAGAAGGGATAGCAGAGGTGGATTATTTGGGTGAACCGTTTATTGCAGAACTAAAAATTTGGCGTGGAAACGAATACAATGAAAGAGGAGAAGAGCAGCTGGCAGGGTATCTGGAATATTTTCATCTGAAAAAAGGGTATATGCTCAGTTTTAATTTCAATAAGAAGAACCAGATGGGCATTCATGAAATTGCAATAGGAGATAAGATATTGGTGGAGGCGGTGGTTTGATGGTAGTGGCAGTCTTATCTGATACTCATAACCTTCTGCGCCAGGAAGTCGTCAGCCAGATCCAGTCCTGCGATGCTGTCATCCATGCCGGTGATATCAGTTCCCAAAAGATCATAGACCAGATTTTGGAATGCCGGAAAAAGGATGCCCCGTTCTATGTGGTTAGAGGCAACAACGATAAGGAGTGGGCAGAGGATATACCGGAATTTATGAATGTTACACTGGCAGGAGTGGAGATTTTTCTTATTCATAATAAAAAGGATATTCCCCAGGATTTAGGTAGCAGCCAGATCGTGATCTATGGACATTCCCATAAATATATGGAAGAGACAAGAGACGGGCGGCTGTGGCTGAATCCGGGAAGCTGTGGAAAACGAAGATTTACTCAGCCGATTACAATGGCAATTCTCTATCTGGAAGAGGGAAGCTGGCGTGTGGAACGGGTTGACATTTCCCACGGTGAGACTGGAGATATGCAAATCAAAGGGACGATATCTGATCTGCCGGCAACGGTCAGAGAGATTTTAAAGCGGATGGAGAAAGGGCAATCCGTAACCAGAATCAGTAGTACTATGAAGCTGGAACCGGATTTTGTAGAGACTGTATGCAGGATCAAAGTGACGCATCCCGCTGTGACAGCTGAGGGGATTGTGGATAAGATGGAGGTTAATAAGGCGGTAGAGCGATGAAGCAAAATATGGTTAAGCGATAGGAAATGAGATATACAGGATAGAAATTATCAGCCTTCGGCGAGAGTCGGAGGCTTTTTGTATTGTTAAAAATAATTGTTGTTGTTTCATTCTGCCAGACCTTTAAATTCTGTCAGCAGAGGGATTTTTTAACAAAAAACCATTCTCAAAAAGTGTAGATTTTGAGAATGGGCTGTGACACACAAAAACATATACATTCTATTATATTATCGTCAAAAAATCAAGAAAATTAATTCCTTTTTCTAGTAAATTTATACCATGGAATTTTATTCTCAAAATCTACACTTTTTGAGAATAGGCAACATTCAAAGGCCTGACCAGATGATAGAAGGAATCCAGATATGGCATCAGACAAGATATGCAAGACCGTCCGCCAGTACAGCAAAGAGCCTATATCCCCAGAGGACATGACGAAGCTGCAGGAGATTGCGCAGGACTGCTGCAAGGTAAAGAATTACGTCTATGACCGTTTTGGCGGAATCGGGGGCTTAAAAAAGATTTACCCAGGGTACACGGTTCAGAATGAGATGACAGCTACCGACCTGCGCAAACGTATGGGGCTGCCAAGCGTCTACTTCTATCTTGCCATTTTTGATGCCCTGGCGGATATCAAGGCCCAGTGGAACCAGACCAAGGCGAAGGTCCTGCAGCTGGTGGGGGAGAATGAGAGCCTGACACCGGAGGAGAAGCACTACCTCCGCTTCCTCCTGAAAGTCAGCAACGCGTTTACCGCAGTGCTGGGCCAGGAGCCGGTGAAGCTGCCCCAGGAGATACAAAAAACGTATGGGGAGCTGGCAGCCCAGGTGGATACAGGGAAGCTGCACCGCTACCTGTGCAGGCAGGTGAGAAAGCATCACGGGAAGCAGCATACCGACACGGCGACAGGTTTTTCCGTGTCTGAGAGGGCCTACCGGTATGGAGACCACGGGATCTATTTATCGACCAAGGAGAACCGGAGGCGGGTGTTTGTGCCGCTAACGGATAACAACCAGTATAAAAGCCAGCTTTATGTCAAGCTGTATCCGGAGGAAGGAAGAATCGAGATTATGGCGCCGGTGTATGTGACGGTGCGCTCCTACCGGGAGTATACAGGATGCATCGGAATATCCATGGGGATGTTCACCATGGTGACAACCAGCGACGGCCATTTCTATGGAAAGGAATTTGGGGAGTATGCGTCCAGGTATGCAGAGTGGGTACAGGGCCAGACCGCAAGCTACAACAATAACCGTGGAGAGAACCCAGGAAGGAAGAAATACCAGGAGAAGAAGAGGTGTCTGGAAGAGCAGCTGCATGGGTATATCAACCATGAGCTGAACCGGTTTCTGAAGGAGGAGAAGCCGGGAACCATCTATATGGTAAAGCTGCCAAGGCCGAAGAAAGGCGGGGGGATCCCAAGGATCAACAACCAGGTATCCATGTGGCAGAGGGGGTACATCCGAAGCCGCCTGACCCAGAAGTGTAAGGAGCAATCGATAGAGCTGATAGAAGTCCTGGGAAAGGACATCAGCCGGGAGTGCAGCAGCTGCGGGGAGGTTATGGAGCAGAAGGGAGCAGTCTTTACCTGCGGAGTATGCGGCTATACGGCGGATAAAAAGGTAAATGCGGCGAGGAATATCGTAAAGCGCGGCCTGGAGGGGAAGATTGTGAAATAGGATATCAGGCCGACGACAGGTATTGGCTGTGCTTGAAGTTGTTCACTGTCTACAGGGCAGATGGAAGAGCTTCATAATGAGAGAAAAGAAAAGCTGCCGGAAAAGAACCAGCAGACATAGGGACAGCAAGATTCGATCATAATCATAGGAACAGCGGCTTAGATAAGATCCGGTGATGAGCCGGGGCTTTACCGAAGGGACTGAGCAGCGGGTTCATGATATAAAAAACCAAAACGGCATTAGAAGGCAGGGAGAGCCTGCGGATTGGGTATGCCAGGACCTTGTGAACATGGGCAACCGTAAGGGAACCTGTGATGTAGCAGGGAGCGAAGCAAAGCCACAAAAAGACGCTCAATGGTGAAGATGCGGTGCATTGTATAGGAACCTGTGGGAACCAGAACACTGTGAGTGGGCGCTGTGGTCTTTGCATCATCTATCAGATGACCAATATATCTTATTTCAAAATTGCCGGAAGACGATGATTGAAAGGCAAAAGGAAGATAGAACAGGAAACCATGCGGCTGTCTGTGAAAAAGGAAACCGCATGCCAGGAAGGGAACCGTAAACGATGAGGAAAGTGCACAAGAGGCAGATAGAGGATTTCATAAAGCTGCTGGAACAGGCGCATCAGGAAATAAAAAAGGCTGTAACTACGCAGGAATACGGAGTGGCGATGGATCTTCTGGGGCAGTGCCAGGAGGGTGCGATTGGCATTGGAAACCTGATAGAGAAAGAAGAAGGGAAAGGATTTGTTACCATCCCTTGTGTAGAGTCTTACTGTGAGTTAGCTTATCAGTTATACGAGGAGCTGCAGCAGGAGATGGATCGAGCATCATGCCAGAAGCCATCAGGCCGGGATCTGGAGCAGAATGCAATACAGGCAGCAGGCAAAGCTTCAGGGCAAGAGAGCCGGACGGCAAGTCAGGGGACTCCCCAGGCAATCAACGGGAACCGAATCTATAAGAACCTGCGGAAATCCCTGATCCAGATAGAAAACAGCGTAAAACATGATATCCATGCCCGTCAGGAAGTGGTCTTTCTTCCATATAATGCCTCAAAGTGGGAAAGCATGGAAAGCGTCTGGGCAGCGGCGGATGCTGACCCGGATTGCGATGCCTATGTGGTTCCTATCCCTTATTATGACCGGAGGGCAGACGGGTCATTGGGGACATACCATTATGAAGGAAACGATCTGCCGGACTATGTACCGGTGGTTTCTTACGATACATACGATATGGAAAACAGAAAGCCGGACGTGGTGTACATCCACAATCCATACGACCAGGGAAACTATGTGACCAGTGTGGATCCCCGGTTTTATTCGGCTGAATTGAAAAAATATACGGATTGCTTAGTATATATTCCCTATTATGCTATAGCAGGTGGCATGAGCGAAGGCCAGGCCTTATGTGAAGCCTACCTCCATGTGGACTATATTGTGGTTCAATCAAAAGAAATACTGCGCTTCTTTGATCCGGCCATACCGAAGGAAAAGTTTTTGCCCTTGGGATCCCCGAAATACGACAAGGTGATTCAGATGTGTGAGAACCCGCCGGAAGCGCCAGAGGGATGGAAGGAAGCGTTAAAGGGCCGAAGGGTTTATTTTTATAACACCAGTATCAACGGAATGTTGGGAAATACAGAAATGTTCTTAAAAAAGATGGAGTACGTCTTCAGCTGCTTTGAAGGGAGGGAGGATGCCTGCCTTCTGTGGCGTCCCCACCCTCTTTTGGAATCAACCTTTGATTCCATGCGGCCGGAGTACAGGCCATGGTATGATGCCCTGAAAAGGAAATTTATAGATGAGCACCTGGGGATATATGACGATACGCCGGATATCACAAGCACCATCGCCCTGTCTGATGTGTATATTGGTGATTCCGGAACAAGCGTCACATCCCTTTTCGGGATTGTGGGAAAGCCCCTATTTATCTTTAACAACTGGATCAACACCCTTCCGAAAGAAGACGACTGGCGTGGGGAGAAGATAAACCCTGCGTTTGATATGTGGGGGAATGACCGGTTCCAGGTGACGAGGAATAACCAGTTGTGGTTTTCAGAAAACAATGATTATCACTATAAATTTTACATGGATCTGGGAATTGGGTACGCGGGAGGCGGGTATTACACAAGGGCAGTGGAGATCAAGAACAAAATCTATGTCCTTCCAGGCAATGCCCAGAATCTTTTGATTATCGAGAATAAACGGATCAGGAAGATCGAGTTCAAGACCCAGATTGCACAGCCGGGAGCATTCTTTGGTCATTGGTACAATGAAAAATATATCTTTTTATTCCCCAACCAGTATCCTTTATTTCTTCGGTTTAATATAGAGACAGAGGAGCTTCAGGGGGTTGAAGGGATCCGGGATTTCAATGTAAGAAAAAATGCAAATGGAGAAAGGCAGATCGGAGGAATCGGCGTATATGGGAGGAAACTGGTTTTTTCTTCTCCAGAGGATAATACATTTATATTCCTGGATATGGAGACATTAAATGCAAGAGGGCTGTGCAGTAATTCGGAGAGTAATCTTGGAACCGCAGGGATTGTAACGGATGGGGATGAACTTTGGCTGTTGCCTTTAAATGGGATGACTATTACCCGGTGGAATCCAAAGACAGGAGAGATACGAGAGTACAGCGACGTGCCAGAAGGCTTTCAATCCATCCAATGGCCCCATAATTACGAGTGTGAGGAAAGACCTTTCGGGAACATGGCGTTCTCCAGGGAAGGAGACAGGGAAACCATTGTGATCTCTCCTAACTGGGGAAATATGTATCTTACCCTTGACAGAGAGAGCGGAAAGATGGAGGAGTGGAAACTGCCAATATCATTTAAAAACCGAGGAAAGAATGGGTA